>CALEPT010000128.1 GCA_937910385.1 uncultured Ruminococcus sp.
GATTCGGGGCGGTAAGGTCATGTTTACGGTGGAGGCTTACAATGCTCCTGCATTTGAAGCCGCTTTGCAGACCGGTCTGCGGTTGGATGAGCTTGTGTCGCAGCTCATGGATAAGGGCTTCACCGAAGATCAGGTCGTTTCGATGCGGGAACTGATCAGCAAGGCAGTCAGTCGGGACGAGGGGTATTATCTCACGGAGTATTTTAACCCGGACTATACGCCCGAACAGTTTGAGCAGATGAAGGCGGTCATGGGGCGTTTTCTGGACGAAACAGAAACAGAGCGTTTCCGTGATACATCGGCAATGGCAGAGCTGCACGATCTCAAACAGCAGTTTCATCGGCTTGCCGAGTTGGAGGCGATCTATGCCCTGCATCCGTATTCCGAGGAACAGAAAGCGGTCATTGCCGAGATCTACTCCGATTCATTCCCTGCCGCCCTGTTTGAAACCGTTGATGAGAGCTATACCCTCGATGAGATGCGTGAGCTGGCTGATATTATCCGTCATTTCACCGGTTATGACGATGTAGAGCGTTTCCTTGCAGGGCATCAGAAACGCATGGAGATCTCCGAGGAAAACATGGAGCTTTTCAAGGCTCTTAAAGAGCATAAGCCCGTGTATCTGCACAGGGAGGATGCTCCCGATGGCTATGAGTTTCACAATGAGCGTATCGAGTATTACGAGGGGTACGGCTTTGCGATCCTCGGAGATACCGACAAGGACTCCGACCTTGTTCATCAGCATTTCTATACAAGAAGTGCCGAGGAAGTTGTGATCGACTTCATTCAGAACGGAACACTTGCACAGGACGGATATGTGGTTGACGGTCTGACTGCCCCTGCAAGAGAGGAACAGACTGCCGAGATCGTACCGGAAACACCAGAACTGACCGAAAAGGAGCAGTCTTTTCTGGACAGTAACATTGCAGCGTTACTTGCGAAAGAGCCGCTTGCGTGGGATGAGATCGAGAACATGGGGGATTGGCTTTTTAGAAAGGGCTATACCGAAAAACATTCTCCGAGTGAAAAGGCTCATTACGGATACGATCTCCCCGAAACGGCACTTTATGACCTTGCGATCCGGTTTCATAATGGTGAGGATATTCGTGCGGAGCTTGCGAAAGCGGTGCTTGGTACACACATCACTTATTCCTTAAATACATGGGATGAGTTTGCCCTTACACACGGCGAGGATACGATGACCGCCCATTTCGGCAATGCAGAGCGTGAGGTCAGCTATGCAGAGATCGGCGGTGCTATGCTTGACCTCATCCAGAAGGAGCATGATGAGATCGTCCATGACAGCACAATCGACTGCCTTATGGACGATGTAAAGGGTATCGACAAGGAAACGGCTGAAAAACTGCTTGCTGCCTTTGACCGTTCAACAAGACCCAATTGGGAGAATAATCTGCAAAAGCGCCGAATAATCAAAAAGGCACTGTATGATATTCTTGACAATGATAATCAGACGGAAAGTGCTTTTGCAAGTATCGCCAAATGGAAATACGGTGTGGAGTTTGACGATCCTGAAACACGAGGTACTGTTCATTTCGGCTTGCTCGGCAACGGCATCACTGTCTATGATGTGTCCCGTACCGATCCCGAAACCCATGATTATCCGACTGTCGCACATATTTCCCCGGAGGGTGTGATCACCATGCGTGAGGAAGTATCTGCCGAGGATATGGAGCGTATCAGAAAACAGGCACAGTCTGCCCGTGACGAGTTTATGAGCGACTGGAGCAAACTGTCCACGATTGCACAGTTTCAAAGACTGGTTGACAATGCGGATATAACCACGCTGTCCAATATTCAAAAGGAAAAGCTCCCGACAGAGGCGATCATCGCAAAGTATATGCCCTTTGTGTTCTTTCAGGAGGGAGAGCGTCCGGAGCCGGAACAGGAGCAGAGCAAGATCACCTACAAGCTCTATCAGTTGCCGGATGGAGAGCAGTATCACGGTATCCGCTTTGAGGGCATGGAGCAGCTCAAAAGGGACGGTGTACAGCTTAACTATGAGGACTATGCACTTGTCTATGAGGGTGAGCTGACGGAATTTAAGGGCGATGCCACACTGGAAAGCCTGTTTTCACGCTTTAACAGTGATCATCCTGCGGATTTTACAGGACGTAGCTTCTCGGTCAGTGATGTAATGGTCATCTCCGAAAACGGGAAGGATACTGCTTATTACTGCGATACGGCTGGCTTTGTGGAAATGCCCGACTTCTTCAAGGAAAAAGAGCTTGAAAATGAAAAGCTGACAACTCTGCAAGATGTGGTCGATGCATATTTCGGTACGGACTGCGAATCGGCTGAAACAGAAAATGGTACATGGAAACTTGCCATTGCTGACGGTGACAAGGTCGGAGAGCTGTTCTATGACGGAGAGGCTGTCTGCGGTATCTATAACCGTGGGGACAAAATGGAGATCGAGCCATACCGTGAGCTATCTACCTTCCCGAAGCTCCTGCAAACGGCAATGCTTGAGCATAATCCCGACAAGCCTGTGGAGATAATGGAGTTTCAGCGTACTTTTGATACACCTCTGGATCAGGCGAAGTACCTCATCAATACATTTTGTGAGGGAGAGCATGGACAGAATGCAGATTTCAGCGATCTTCACAATATCGGTCTTGCCTACACAACGCTGACCGATGATGAGCTGCCTGTTCAGATCACCGCTGACCTTGTGGACTTCAAGATCACGCACGAATTTAACGGTGAGGTCTTTGAAGTCGAGCAGTTTGACAGTATCGAGGATATGATCGAGAACGGCTTGTCTGGACTGGATTTCAGCGTGTTGATCTCCGTCCCGTCCGAGGTACTGGACAGACATACAGCACCCAAACAGGAAAAAGACGAACCTGTCAAGCTGGAAACGATTGTCATTGATCTGAATCCGCAGAACACTGTCCGCTTTGACCGTGAGGAACCGGAAACCGAAAGCAGTCTGGACAAGGCAAAGAATCTCATCAATGATTTCTGCGTATCGGAATACAACACCGAGGCAGATTTCTCCGATCTGTCCTACGTTGACCTTGCCTACACAACAGACGAGGAAACCATGCTCCCGATTCAGGTCTATGCAGACCTTGAAGCCTTCCGCATTGTCAAGGAGTATGACGGGAAAGAGGTCGCTGCCGATACGTTCGGCTCTTTGGAGGCAATGCTCCCTGCCCTTGAAAGCCTTGACTTTGGCGATCTGGTGTACCTTGCTGACGAGGAAAAAGGCATTACGCAGGAGGAAACTGCCACGGCAGTTGACGATGAGGATGCACCGCTTTTCTCGGCAGAGGCTTTGCAGGAGCTTGACGAGAGTACAAGCGACACGGACAAGAGCTTCACGCCTTTTGCCAATGATGATCCGGGCGAACAGCTCACGCTCTTTGGTGACCCCGAACCGCTGGCTTCGGAAAAGCCTAAGAAAAAGGCTGAACAGGTGCAGTATGAGACAGGCTTGATCGTAGGCGGTGTCAACCGCTTTGCCGCCCTGCACGATGACCTTATGCGTGGCACAGGCTTTGAGAACGGTAAATTCACTGTTCTGGAATACTATACAGAGCATAAGCCCACAAATAAGGAATTTGCGGACTTTCTGAAAAAGCACTACGGTATCGGCGGTCACAGCGGTGACGACAAGATTGGCTATGTTGATCATGATGCAAGGGGTATCGTTTTCAGACTGGAAACCGGCGAGAAATTCAAGTTTACATGGTCGGAGATCGCACAGCAGCTTTCCGAAATGATCGACAAGGGCGAGTATCTGCCGTCCGAAACCGTGACAGTGGATGACCCTGCACCTGTGCAGAAAACAGTCACTTCCGAAAACATTGAGGTTGGCGATACATTCCTTTATAATGGTAAGGAGTACACTGTCGAGTCGATGCAGGGTGTGTACCCCGATGATGTTGGTGTTTCACACGCCGAAACCATGTCTAACGGCACACAGTACACCTCGACCGAGAACATTGACCGTCACAAGCTCATTTCCGAAGGTGAGTATCTCGGCAACCCCGGCAAGGGCATTGTGCCGCTTGT
>CALEPT010000129.1 GCA_937910385.1 uncultured Ruminococcus sp.
TTCATATCCTCCTGAAACTCGATCATATCCTTGACCATAGCTTCATTGTCATATGTCTGATCGTGGCAAGGCTCAGAGCATTGAAACAGTCCGTAATCGCCCTGTGTGTAAAACAGTCTTTTTTTGTCAAAGCCAGCCTTCTGGAATTGATGATCGACATTCGTGGTGAGAACGAAATAGTCCTTGTCCTTTACAAGCTCAAACAGTGTATTGTATGTGCCGTTGTCGATGTCCATATAGCGGTTGCACCAGATGAAGCGTGACCAGTATGCCCACATTTCTTCGGGCGTTGCAAAGGGATAAAAGCCACCCGAATACATATCGTGAAAACCGTACTTTGCTTCAAAATCCGAGAAGAAACGCCCAAACCGTTCGCCCGAATAGGTAAAGCCTGCGGCGGTGGAAAGTCCTGCGCCTGCACCGATCACGATTGCGTCCGCCGTTTTAATTTCTTTATTCAGGCGCTCTATTTCAGTCGAGTAATTGCTTGTATATCTCATAGTCGTCCTCCTTGAACACATTGAAGATAACCTGTATATCATGGTTTTCTCGGAACTCCCTGACGGTACGGACTGCTATCTCTGCCGCCTTATCCTGCGGAAATCCAAACACTCCCGTTGAGATACAGCAAAAAGCGATACTGTTGATACCGCTCTGCACGGCAAGCTCTAAACAGCTTTGGTAGGAGCTTTCCAACAGACGGCAATGCTCGTACGTGAGCTGTCCCTGGACGATCGGTCCGACTGTGTGAATCACATGATCACAGGGCAGGTTGTAGGCAGGCGTTATTTTCGCCTTACCTGTGGGTTCTTCATGACCTTGTGACTGCATTATCTGTCCGCACTTGTAACGAAGTCGTACCCCTGCAAAGGTGTGGATACAGTTGTCGATACAGCTATGACACGGCTGCCAGCACCCCGTCATTCCCGAATTGGCGGCATTGACGATAGCACCGCATTTCAGCGTTGTAATATCGCCTTTCCAGAGATAAATCCCGTCCTCTATTGGCGACAAATCTGCAATATCCGTGATGCCCTTGCTCTCGGTCAAGACTGTGAGATATTCGTCCTCAGCTTGCAGAAAGTCATCACTTGCTTTCATAGCAGGGCGGATATTCACAAGGCTTCTGTAAAGCCTGAATTTGTCATGTTCGCTTTCGGGCATCGTAATATTTCCAAGATCGTTTCGCTCGGAAAGAAGATAGTTTATTAGAAAATCAAGTCTGTTCATAGTAGCACCGCCCTAAAATAACGTAAGCTGCATATCTATCCAGCTTTCCTGTCTTGCCTGATGTATGACCTCGCCCTCCTGCAAATTCCCCACAAGAAAGGGCGACTCTGGATCGTGAAGCTGCATATTCCGTCTGACATTTTCATGGTTGTAGTTTGCATAGCAATATCGGCAGAGGTGTCCGCAGGTGTCGTATGCACCGATGTCCGTACCGAGAACACAGGCACATTCGGCTCTCTGCGATTTCTTTTTCGGCACATTCAAATGACTGCCTATCGCAGTTTCAAAAGTTTGTTGTGTCATGCAACCTGCGCAGTCCACTCCGTATGGAGCAAGGTCTGTTCCTTCGGCACAGACTTTGATCGTGATGCCGTATCGCCTGCCGATTTCAGCAAATGTTTTGCCAATGGTGATACGCTCCTGCGGTGTGACAGCCCGAGCCTGCGGAAAGTTGCGCTTGACCTTTTCGTAGAGGTCAATGAAGCTGATCACGCAGACACTCGTATATCCCGAAAGCGTTCTGCACATCTGCTCAAAGTCGGCTATATGGCGTTCAAGGGTGTAGGTGCTGTCGATAAAGATCGGGTCATACCGCCAGCCAACGCAGTCACTTCCGACCGCCTTTGACAGCGTGATAAAGTCCTGCATAACATTTTCTTTCGGCGGAACATTCGGCTCAACATCTCTGCCGTAGGGCGTGATCGTGACGAACCAATACTGATGATAGGCTTTCAGTTCGTCAAGGTATTTGAGCATCGGCGCAGGGTTCTTTGTACAGAACGCAAGGCAGTCCACCACATCGGTGTTTAGTTCGTAGCGTGTTATCCAATCGGGGCGGTAAGGATTTCTCACCAGCACAAAGCCATCCCGTATCCTGTTCATGAACCACTGCGAATAAAATGCAGGAATATCCGTCCGCATACCTGTATTGATGATCATTCTCCTCACCGTCCTTTCTGACTATTATAGCATATCTACGGCATTTTTACAACGATCTTCCCATTCACCTTGCCGCCGTCAAGTGCAATGCAGGCATCTTTGATATGCTCAAAGTCAAAGCATTCTCCGAAGCAAGGCTCTAATTTGTGTTCATTCAGAAAAGCGAATATCTCGTCAACTGTCTGCTGTGTCGGGTAATTGCTGAAAAATCCCGTGAGGTAAACTCCGTTCGGAATTTCCTTGATCGGATCGAAGCCGTCAAGAGTATAGACACCGCCCAGCAGTCCCGTGTGGCAGACGATACCGCCTTTCACCATGCACCTGAGCGTATCACGGATAGACCTTGCTCCCACAAGCTCCAAAGCCTTTGTTGCCTTGACCTTGCCTGCGAGCTGACCGTCATCAAGCACTGTTTCATCGGCATTTGCGATCAGCGGCAGTTTGCTTTCTCTGTGCGTGGTGGCTATGACCTTACAGCCTAAAGCCTTTGCGATCTGTATCGCTGCATAGCCGAGAGCGCAGGTCGCACCTCTAATCAGAAGTGTGCCATTCGGCTGCAAATGCAGACACTCAAACAGCGAACCCCATGCTGTGAAATAGGTTTCGGGTACAGCAGCAAGACGCTCCCATGACAGATCACTCTCTATCGCAAAAACATGATGTGCAGGCAATAAAGCATACTCCGCATAGCTGCCATTGAAGCTCCTGCCCATACCGCCCATAAGGGCGATTACCTTTTGTCCGACTGTAAAATTCGTGTCTGACGCATTTGCTATCTCGCCCACGCACTCGATACCCAGCACGATGGGCTTTTGTATATAGTCCGCTTTGATCTCCGACAAGCGGAGTATCTGCTCGGAATGGTTCATGCCGAAAGCCTTGACCTTTACAAGTACCCAACCCGGCTTAACTTCTGGAACGGGTATCTCGGTAAGGTTGACGTCCTCGGCAGGTGTTACTTTATCAATTGAAACAGCTTTCATTTCAGACAACCTCCTTCCAGCACTGCGGATCGGGTGCATACATATTGCCCGTATATCCGAATGTCACGGCAGGACAGCCCCTGCAATAGCCCCGAAGCTCGCATTTACTGCACTTTTCAAACTTATCAAACTGACGGTATTCCTCTAAATCAGCACCAGTGAACAGCTCATACATCGGCGTTTCAAACACATTACCGATCTTGCTCTCCATTCTTCGGCAGGCGTACACATCATCTGTCGGCAGGATAGTCATGTGACCTATACCGCAATGGCAGCCGTCATAGATCATGTCATTGTCGTGGTTTTCGGGTATCTTGAATAAGCCTTGCTCGTACAGATACAGCGTCCAGAGGTGGTCTTTGTACTGGAATGTGGTCTTGCAGCCGTTAGCTTTATGGTACTGAAATCGCTTGTAGCACATATCAAGAAAATCACGGTAGGCAGTCGGATCAATGTGATATTCCTCCGACTTCTGACCGCTTGTGGGACAGTAGCGCCCGAAAGCGAACACATCAACATTCTTCTCCGCTACGAGGTCTATCATCTGCGGAAAATCGCCTATATTCATACTTGATACGGTAGACATAATCGCACAGTACATACCCGAATTTTTGATGTTGTCTATCGCTTTCAGCGTGGTCTGAAAGGAGCCGGGCTTGCGGAACAGGTCATGCATATCCTCCATACCGTCAAGGGAAAGCTGATATTTCCGACACCCGTGGTCGTAAAGCCTTTTACAGACCTCGTCATTTAAGTGGAACGGGTTGCCGAGAATGCCCCATGTGATGCCTTTTTCTTTCAGAAGATTCGCCAATTTCCAAAAATCACGGTGCAGTATCGGATCACCGCCCGTGATGTAAAAATAGGGAGTCCGACCGAGCTTGCCGCACATATCCTCGCAGCTCTCGACAACCTGCTTCATCTTCTCCCACGGCATTTCCGTGAGTGCCTTGCAGTTGTCCTCTGCAAAAATATAACAGTGCTTGCACCGCTGGTCGCAGGTGTCGGTGATATGCCACTGGAAAGCAAAATACGGTTTCATCTCGGTGTCCTCCAATCTATGTAAACGCTGTTGCGTGATTTGTTACAGCACAGGCATACCGACGGTGAGCCGATATGCCTGTCTTTGTGTGTTAAGTTTAACTAAGACTTAACCTTGTCGGGATCAGCAGCACCGCAGGCAGAACCGCAAGCGGAGGGTGCAGGATCGGCAGCACCGCAGGCAGAGGGTGCAGGATCAGCCGCACCGCAAGCGGAAGGTGCAGGATCAGCAGCTCCACACGCAGAAGCAGGAGCTTCCTTCGGATCGGCTGTACCGCAGGCACTATTCTCAGTGCTGTATGCGGCAACTCTGTTCAGCATCTCACTCATGGCTTGTACCTCCTTTTTAGAATCAGGTTTCCCTGTTGTTATCAGTATAGCAGAAGTTCTTAAATCGCACAAGTACGCACTTTTTTGTGCCTCAGTTACAAAAAAGTAACTATTGCGAATCTGCTCAGCTTTTGTAAAGTTTTTTTCAAATCCGCTTGCATTCC
>CALEPT010000130.1 GCA_937910385.1 uncultured Ruminococcus sp.
AGATAAATACATATCATCAAGGGGAAATAAAATGGAAAAATTAAAAAAAGCCTGCATTTCCAGAGAAACAGGAAAAGCAGAAGTGATCACTCTTCTTGTCTACATAATAGGACTGATAGTTATATCCTCCTTTCACGAACCTTGGTTTGATGAAGCTCAGTCATGGCTGATAGCAAAAAGCTGTTCCGTCAGGGAACTTCTCACTTACATAGGACACTATGAAGGACACCCTCCACTGTGGTACTTTGTACTTGCTCCTTTCGCAAAACTCGGAGCTCCATATGAGCTTTCATTAAAAGCAATAAATATCACCTTCTGTACAGCTGCAATGGCTCTGCTCATATTTAAAGCGCCGTTCTATAAAATAGTGCGCTGTCTTCTTCCATTCAACTTTTTCTTTTTCTACCAATACGGAATAGTGAGCCGTCCATATAGTATGATGATGCTTGCATTCATGCTTATGGCGATAACATATAAAAACAGAAACACTCAGCCGTGGAAGTATATACTCTCACTCTCCTTCCTTTGTCTTATCTCAGCTTACGGAGTTATCATCGCGGGAGGATTGTGTATAGTATGGGTCGCTGAAATACTTATCAAATCAGAAAAAAACAATAAACGATCTTTATTGTATAAGGATAAAAGGACCCATGCTTTATCCTTCATTCTGATACTTGCGCTGCTCATTATTATATCAATTATTCCCGCAGATGATATCTATTACACAGGCATAGACAAAACAAAAGAAGCTTCTGATATCCTTGTTCATCTTCTGCTCTTTACCATTCTCCCTTATGAGAGTTGGAGCGGAATGTTAGTTGACTTTTCAGGAGAATACCTTAACCTCCCTCTCACTGTTGCCAGCATCTTTGCATCAGTAATATGTTGGATACTGCTCATATCCATCACAGCAAAAAGCAAAAAATTCTTTACATTTTTTGTGCCGTACATTCTCTTCGATATTTTTCTTACATTCAAATACGGTGCACCATATCATATGGGTATAAGCGCGCTTTTCCACGTTTTCATATTCTGGATAATGGCTGATTCACCTGAGGGGATAAAGCTTCCGGAGCGGCTTATCAAGTTTGTATCCATGATAAAAACTCCGTTAATAAAAATGGTCTCTTCAGTAATGATCTGTATCATAGCTTTAATGCCGATAGTCTATAGCATAATCGCTTCATTCAATGATATAAAATACAGCTATGCTCCTTATCATTATGTAGAACTTATCAAAGATAACGATCTTGAAGGCAAAAAAATAATGACTGCTTGGAATACAAAAACGATACCACAGTATTATGTGGAACTCATTAAGGAACTCTTCACAAATACAAATGATGCTTCGGTATCAACAGATAAAAAAGATGAAAGCCAGAATAACGAGATCGAAACAGAAAACGATGCAAACGATTTCCCTTATTCTATCCCATGCGATCATGATAAGATCATCGAAAACAGAACATATATAACAGCGATCCCTGTTGCTGTTTTACCTTATTTTGACGAAAATATCATAATGAACCACAACCCTGCCTCCCCCGATGACCTGTATATGCACTATAAGTATAAAGAAGATGAAGAGGAGAACTTCAGCCTCGTAAGAACGCAGGGTCTTCCCGATTTCATAATTCACTCTGCTGCTATTGAAGAAATATACAGCGAAGAAGAACTCGAAGGAGTAAGATACGTCCTGATAGACGATTTCAAAGTATGCCGTACATATAAGCTGAATTGGGAAGAGGATATATTCTGCTTTTATATTCGCGAAGACCTTCTTGACGAGTATCCTCAGTTCGTCTCCGTTTATGACAGGCAGTATGCTGACAGAGAATACAAGGCCCAAAACTATGATAAATAATTCTTCTATACCCGATACAAACATTCCATCAAAGGAGCTGATATAATTGGATTCAATAGAATATAAATGTCCGAATTGTAACGCCGAATTGAAATTCAACCCCGATACTCAGAAGCTCGACTGCGAATTCTGTCTTAGCTCGTTCACCGTCGCCGAAGTACAGCTGGCGTGCGCAGAAGCAGAAAACAGTATCCCTGATGAAGCTCAGCAGCAAGCAGCTCAGGAATTTGAAGAGCATACCAACCTCTACCACTGCGGAAGCTGCGGTGCTGAAATAATGGCAGACGACCAGCAGACCGCGCTGTTCTGCTACTACTGCCACCAGCCCGTTATTCTTGCAGGCAAAATGTCCGGCGATTTCAGACCAAGCAAGGTGATCGGCTTCAAGCTCTCAAGAGACAAGGCTGTCCAGAGCTTTAAAAACTGGGTCGGCAAAAGATGGTTTGTTCCTAAAGAATTCAAGTCCCAGCAGCAGATCCAAAAGATGACGGGGCTTTATGTACCGTTCTGGGTAGCCGACTGCAAGATAAAGGCGGACTACCGAGCACTCGGCAAGAAGATACGCTCATGGACGAGCGGAAGCTACCGATATGTCGAAACAAAGGAATACCGAATCGTTCGTCAGGCAGACATATTGACAAACGGTATCCCTGCCGATGGCGAAAGCAAGATAGAGGATCTGCTCATGGAGGCTATCGAGCCCTATGACTACAACGATCTTCAGCCGTTCTCTATGTCCTACCTCAGCGGCTTCTACGCCGATAAATACGATGTAGACAAGGCTGCGGTTTTCCCGAGGATACGCCAGCGTGCGTCACAGGCTTCACAGGGGCTCATAAAGAGCAGTATCTCAGGCTACACGGGACTGAATGTATCGGTAGAGCAGTACAACATCGTCAACACAGACTGGGAATACATGATGCTGCCGGTATGGTTCATGTCATACAGATACAAAGATAAGACATACGAATTCGCCATGAACGGACAGACCGGAAAGCTCGCCGGGACGCCTCCGCTCGACAAAGGAAAGCTTGCGCTCTTTTGTACCGCTATGGGTGCAGCCACCGCTCTTATCCTGACACTTATCGGAGGTGCGATACTCTGATGAAAAAAGTAATATCTGCTATTTCAGCACTCATACTGACCATTGTAACCATGACTGTATGCGGGATAGATGCATTTGCAGTGTATAACTACGCACAGGGCTTCGACGGAGATACAAGCAAATCGGGACTTTACGACGGCGTAGACGTTTTTCCCGATGACAGGGAGGAATCGCTCGTTACAGCTATACAGGCATCCTCTGAAGAGCTCCGGATGAACATCTACGTCTACATCTCAGATTCCTATATGTCCGACTACCAGACCGAGATATTCGCCGACGATACATACGATGAGATGTACGGCGAGGACACTGACGGAATTTTTTACTATCTTGACCTCTCAGGCAAAAGTCCGGCTTATGACTATATTTCTACAAGCGGTAAGGCAGTGCTCCTGTATCAGGATAAGATAGATGCCATCTTCAATTACCTTGATAACTATCTTCCGGCTTCGGGTCAGTCCTATAGCGAAGGAGATATCTACAATGCTGTTTCGGCTTTCCTGTCCATTCTCAGAACGTATTCAGACAACACTCCCAAATCTTCACTAAAATATTATCACGACACATCATCCGGAAAGTATTTTTACTACACAAACGGCGAATACATAGTTACCAAAAGCAAGCCGCCGGCATTATGGCTCATAATAATAACAGTATGTGCCTGCATAGGCTCGTTGACCGGATTTATCACCTACTGGGCAGCAAAAAGCCGCTATAAATTCAAATCAACAACCAACCCGAGCGTATATATTTCGCACAACGAGACACTATATACGCAGAGATCAGATACCCTTATACGCACATATGTACACAAGCATAAGATCGAATCTTCCGGCGGAGGCGGACGCGGAGGCGGAGGCGGAGGCGGACACTCTCACAGCGGCGGTCACGGCGGAGGCGGGCATCACCGTTAAGCCACGGCCTCTCTCACCTGGCACTTTCATGAAAACGCTTCTTCATCGCTCTGCTCTGTGAGTGTACAGGACACACATCGCCACCAATGTATCCAATACGCTCGCCTCTGTTGCAAAATGCACAAAGTGCCAAACTGCTTTGCCTTATTATCTCTTAATAACTCATCGAAATTCCGACCTAACACATCAAGGTCTTGCATATAGCTGAATCCTGTTGCAGCCCCGCTTTGCAGATACTCTTGTAGCAAGTCTCCCATATCGCTACGGACAAACTTATCTCGTTCACGCACTTTATCATTGAAAGCGTATGCCCAGACTGCTTTTTGTGCCACAGTGAAGTTTTTAACGAATTGTGCTGTAAACTTTGCGCCTTGCTCTACTGCAAGTGTGGCAGCCGCAGCTTGAAAGTCCCGAACGAAGTTGCTTGCTGCAAACTCCGGGTTATACTGCGTTAGCATCGCCGAAATATATCGTGTAGCATTGCGCATCCTGTTATGTTCATCTATCAACCCCCGCTGATAGTTGCCGAAATTCTTATTGATAGCGTTGGCAAGTTTTTCGTCTTGCAGTTCTATCACATAACGCTGCCCATCATCAACTATCACTACCTCGTGTTGGAAGGTTTCGTCTTTTGTGCGTTGCGATATTTGGCTGTTAGGTATAGCCGCAGTTGCGATACGCAGTTGGCTTTCCAAGTCGGCAATCCTATCCATTATTGCCTGTTGGTTTT
>CALEPT010000131.1 GCA_937910385.1 uncultured Ruminococcus sp.
ATATCTGAGTACCCGACCTGCTTCTCCACTCCAACCTGCACATTGGAGGTCTGTGCTGTTGCTTTGACATAGACCGTCTTGTGATATGTTGGCGAATGTTGAGTGATCGGTATGGTGCAGGCGGAGTTCGCCCAAAGTTCCACGCCATAGCCGTTCACATACCATGTCACGGTATAGCTGTCATTCCAGCCAGAGAAATCTGCAGGCAACGGGCTGACAGTGAGCGCCGTCACTTCGCCAACCTTTGTCGTAATGGTGGTTTTATCCAGAACAAGGTCAGCGAGGTAGGTCACAGCCCCGGTATAGATCTTGCTGTAAAGCGTCTTTGTCCCAACAACCTTTATGTCTGTTTCCCGCATACGGGTATATACATAAACCGTTCTGTCCGCCTCACAGGGCAGTGAAAGCGTACCGTCTGACGCCGGGTAGGTCGCGCCTGTCCAGTCGGGTGCACCGAGAGAATAGGCAACCACGTACTCCTGATCCGCCTTCGCATTGGTTATCGTTACAGTTGTATAGGGACTCGCTGTCGTAAGCTGCGGGGCAACGGGATCTCCGTTATTGCTCTGTTTGCCGACCAGTTTTGCCGTTCCGTTTACCGATCCGGTATATCCGTCTGCAGTTATCACCAGGCGGATGTATTTCCCAACATCAGAAACAGTCGGCGTGTAACTGGCTGTTGTTGCGCCGGAAATATCTGACCACCCCTTAACCGGGTTCGGCGTTACCTGCCATTGATAGTGGAGTTTTTCAGAGGCAACGCTACTGATATTGATGCCTGTCCCGACCCCGCCCACAGATGAGCCGACGATAAAATCGCCGGAATAGGTCACGCTGCCGGTCAAAGCAGGTAACGGGCTGATGAAACGAGTATCAGAATATATCTCTCCGCCGTAACCGGTCGCTGTTACCATAGCGCGGAAGTAATAATTGGCGTCGCCCGGTTTTGTCGCGTATGTATTTCCGCTGCCGCCCGTCACATCAGACCATGTCACTTTGTCAGAGCTACGCTGCCATTGAATTTGATAGGGGCTGGGAACATCGCTCGTCTTAAGCTGCAAGGTGTCTCCGACATATTTTACTGACCCAAGGATTTCCGCCGTGCCAGTGATGGGTTTCGCTTGGATAACAACACAGGTGGCTGTTACATTGCCGGCGTCAACGATAGTTCTCCCTTGAACTTTACCGTTTTCCGGGGTGATTATTGCAAGTGGGGACTCAATAGTAATCGTTCCAGAAGCATAGAATGCATATACGCCGTTTGCTTTAACAATACTCCCGCTCTTAATAATAATATTGCTACTATTACGGGCATTAACCGCAACGCCGTCTGTTGATGTGATCGTAAAGTCACCCGACAATATAACACCATTGTTAGAACCAATCGCATTATAATATGATGATATGTTGGCTGTACCGCACGAGAGTGATACGCAACCACCGCCAGCAACGGCCCAAGACTTGCTGCCCGTCGCTTTTGCGGTCAGATCGCCATTTATGGTCACTGCCCCGCAACCGGCATAGATTGCATTGCCTTTCGCAGTTGCTATGACATTCCCGTTTAGAGTAATATCTCCTTTTTTTGAATAAACACCATCTCCACTTGCATTGACAGTAAGCGACCCACCCGTGAGATTGATATCATTAACAACATTCAGACCGTCTTTTGTTGAAATAAGATTTAGATGTGCCGAGCTTGTAAGGGAAGAAACGGAGATTGCATGACCATTTGCGTTGTTGACAGTAAGTGTGTTCTCGCCCTGAATGGTCAGTGCATAATTGCCGCTGATACTTTTTAATGTTTTAGCCGTATCAACAACAAGAGTTGTATCTTTTATAAGAGTTAGTTCTCCATTATCAGGAAGTGCGCTTGCATAGACCACATTTTCGTCAGCAAGAGCCTTGACAGTGGGCATTGTAAGCATGGGTAACAAGGTGTCAGTTCCGTCCTGAACACCAATATCAGTCTGTACTTCGATGTCATTTCCTGTTTCAGCAATCGCCTGAAACGCGCTGGCTGGGGTTAAATTCAAGACCATTGCCAGTGATAACGCTGTGCTGAGTAGGGATCGTTTTAGCTTTTTCATGTGAACCATCTCCTTCGTGATTGGATTCTCCGTATAACATTATTATCCCAAGAGGCACTTTCCGGTTAGAGATATACCTATACATATAACGTCATAACATATGATACATACACTTGTCAATACCAAACCGTCATCTTTATGCATAATTTATCCGATTTTTTGTGGATATTTCACCAAGTCTATTGTTAGTTTGCAAAACAAAATGCCACTATCTCAAATCTGTCGAGAAAGTGGTATTTAATTGTCTCAATGAATCGGGTTATTCGATTATCTGTATGTCGAACATAAACAATACTCCGTCCTTGATGCCCATCCTATACGCAACTCTCATTTCAGAAACAGTAGCTTCTCTCCCACAGACATAGAATTTATAGGAGTTTGCGAGCTGCGTTTCTGTCAGCGACTTCACAAAAGTCGAAAAGGATTCTTTACTCTTTCAGCCCCATCTTTTCTTCAAATTCTGGGACGGTCATGTGAGCTTCTTCGGCTGCCTGAGCAACTGTCAGCAATCCTTTTTTAACAAGGCCAACAAGCGTTACGAGCATTCCCTCTGATTTACCTTCTCGCCTTGCACTACCGAGTGCCGTGGCTTCATCGTGCAGGCGCTTCTCACGGTAATGGGCTTCCATACGCACCTGTTCATCGGCGCTGAGTTGGCGGAGCATAACAATCGTATCTTTTACTTCCGGAATCTGTGTTGTCTGCTGAATTGCCATAAGATCACCCTCCGTTTCCGCATTGATCAGGTTCAGCCAATCTTCCATTCGTCTGTTTTTCTTGAATTTACCGAGCTTTTTTAGCTCAAAGAAGTGGATAGCGAATTTTTCTGTCAGCACCTCATGGCGCTCCGTTTCAAGCACCTTGAAACGTGAATGATAGTCCTCGCAGTCAAACAGGTCAAAGTTGATGATGTTGATACAGATCGTCTGCTTTAACTCCCCATATTCTTCACCCGTCCTTAATTCCTCACTGTAGAGCTTCGACCAGTAGAACAGGGTACGCTCCTTGAAGTCGGTTTCTCTGTTGACCTGCATCTCAATATTCACGATCCTACCATCAACGTCAAGTCTCAGGTCAAGCCTGCTGAACTTCATGTCAAGGTATTCGGGAGTAAGCTCCACATTATTGATATAGATAGCCTTGATGCTCTCACGGGGAATTTCAAGCAAATCGGAGATAAATGCAGCGATAATAGCCTTATTGCTGTCATTTCCGAACACACGCTTAAAAATAACGTCGAGTTTCAGCATTACGATTTTTTCTTCTTTGTTCATGGGTATCGCCCTCCTACTATAGTATACCACATATCGCCCGACTTTTCAAGAGGTCTGGGCGATTTTGTTTTATTTTCTTTATGCTGATTCATACTGCTTTGGATAGTGTCGATAAGTGTCATTTACAAAAATAAAGAATTCAGGCGTAATATATTCCTTAGTTATATACTTCTCTCCCTTATACATTTCATTAACAACATAATGTTCAATCTCAGTATAAGGAGCGATCCTTTTTACAATTCGCACCAACTTGCTATAACACTTTCCAATATTTTCAGAACGAGGAATCCATATCCCGTTCTCATATCTTCCGGTAATCAAATAAAGCCGATTACTTCTAAGCAGTCGATTTTCGTGATTCGGACGAGAAAAGCCTGCTTCGATTAAATGCAATGCTGACGAATGCGAGGGGTGCTGATTCCCATAATGATCTTCTATTATGATTTCTCCACTTGTCGGGAAATGAAAATAATAAAATACTGTATCTTCTTTGACAATTTCTAAAGAAGTTCCGCCTATCATCTGCATTTTACCATTTCTACGCTCATGTCTATAGATGACAGCACCATTATCAAGCGCAGTCTGTGCAACTGATAGAAAATCTTTATATCCCATATAATAGTTGATTTGTTTTCCCATATGTTTTCTCCAATCTATTATATTCTAAATTTCGATTTACACGAGCAAGCCGAGTGCTTACTCCTACCTCTAAATTATATCATACCTTCCCCAAAAAAGCAATCCCATTTCCAAGAAAAACACCCTCCGAAATCATCGTCATCATCAACAGAAATCCCGTGTTGAAACTATGCAAGAGAGAATT
>CALEPT010000132.1 GCA_937910385.1 uncultured Ruminococcus sp.
ATCCAGCTCATCATCCTCAATGTTCAGATTTGCCATAAACCTGTTAGCTTCAGCTTCTGTCTTATCACGCATATTGAAAAAGGTAAACTCACGAAGAGCTCCCTGCTTGGCGATGTCTGAGTGAAGAACATGATGACCAAGCTCGTGAGCACATACCAGGAGCTGAGGAATACGTTTTATAGCAGAAGAAATAAGAATGACCGGTACGTCATCAATGAACGTGTATAGTCCTTTAAGAGAACCGAGATAGGTCACAGCGACCTTGACACCAAGATAGTCACACAACTCAAATGGATCAGAAGAACGATATTTCGTTTTAAGCTCTTCAACTATTTCATAAATAGTCATAAGAACACCCCCAGAAAACTATTCGGACTTCTTTGCCTTCTCGACCTTTATTTCCCAATATACCTTTTGTAGTGCATTGAAAACTGCGTCTTTGTCTTCATCAGATAAAGCTCCTCCGGCAAACAGACCTGCAGCATCATCGAGCAGCTTTTGTGCCTGCATTTTAGCGTCAGCGCCATAAGCAATAGCAGCAGTCTGCTGAAAGTCATCAGGATTGTCATTTTTCCAGAAATCAATGGATGTCTTGAAAAACTCGGATAACTTCTCATAGACTTTGTTATACCTGGGAACTGTTTCACCCATTTCATATCTGGCTATTGTTTTTCGTTCGAGACCGGTTATATCTGCCAACTGTTCCTGTGACATGTGGCTGGCAATGCGAATTTGCTTGAGTTTTTCACCAAACTCCATAAAATCGCCCCTTTCTTGAAATGATACGCACACTAATGTCTCATTTGTATGTGACTTTAATATATCACAGAACGTTCGTTTTGTCAATAGGAATTTATTGATTTCTTCAAAAATCATCAATCCTCACAATTGAATGTCGCATTTTCCGACAACATCGCCAAAGTTGAAATATCCCCTTGACAATGTGATGTTTGAATGATAAAATATAGCCAAGAAAAAGTGTAACTTCCAATGTGTGGAATAGGAAAGAGACAAGTAATAATGGTGAATTAGGGGGATATTAGTGTGAATTACATTAATAATCGTGGACCAATTATTACTGTTCAGGATCCGCTTCGTCCCGGAAGATATGTACAGTATAGGGATCTTAACTGGCAGGGAATGCCAGAAATAATATCCTTTACCGACTATCTCCGCTGGAATTATACCCTTGATTACGGATCATTTATACGAAAGCTACACGAAAGAAATGAACTACCTCTCTCTTATAACATCTCTGCTAAATCAAAAGTAACAAACGTAACAATTGTTGACGGCAAATATGACCGTATAGACTGCTTCTCGTTTATAATGTACGTTATCTGTGATGTCGGTTTCTCCTGTGCAGGATATGAGTGCCACCAGCAATACTGTGTAAGTGGATATTTCAGGACTTATGGAAGCTCGGACTTCCTGAACGATGTGAAGCTGTATAACGGTGAGCGGATCAGATGCCGCAACCCTCTTGATCACTTCCTTGTACCGATTATGTCAAAGCATGCATAAACTGTATGCCACACTAAAGAATCTTAATCAGGATGAGCTTGACAAAATAGAGAAGATATATCTGTACGATGATCATCATACGACAGTTGGCTGGCGCTGGCTTTCAAATTTCACCGAGATACCGGTTGAGCATATCGTTATTGACCGTGTGACCGAGAGAAAGTCCCTTGTAGATATTGTAATGACAGCAGGAGTATGCCAGAGCCACTTTGCTGAGGGTATCGACAGCTTTATACTTGTATCAAGTGACTCTGACTTCTGGGGGCTTATAACATCGCTTCCGAATGCTAAATTCCTTGTTATGTACGAATACGAGAACTGCGGACAAGCAATAAAGAACGCCCTTGAGGAACATGACATTTACTACTGTGCCATTGATGACTTTTGTTCTGGAAATGTTGACGGCTTTAAAAGAGCGATATTGCTTGAAATTCTGAAGAAGTACCTGCCTGATATTCTATATTTGAACGGCAAAGAACTGGTAGAGCATCTGTATGAAGAAGCATGGATCAATGGTACGGATAGTGAGAAAAAGGCGTTCTATGAAAGATATATCAAAACGCTGTCTTTGAGAATAGACAAAGATGGAAATTTCAACGTTGAAATAAAACGGTGATGATAAGCGAATGTGATAAAACATAAAGTCTGAATCAATTTTAGTAATTTGAACTTTTGATGGAATTGATTATTTGTAACAGCTATGATATAATTTAAAATGCGGGTGTGATAATATATGACTATTGAAGAATTAGCAAATAAAAAGGCAATGAAAGCAGAAAAATACAACGTTTTTATTGACGAGGAACTAAAAACTGAGCAAGCTGGGATTTATGGATACTTTTATAGAGATCCGAGAGGAAATGAACATTGTATCTATGTAGGAAAAGCAACATCTTTCTACGACAGGACATTCAGCAAAAACGGTCACATCCACAAGTTTCTGAGATTTATGGAAACCAATAGAGAAATGTACTCAGACGAATTCTTAAATGATTCAATGGCAACTCTAATTGAAAAAAATTGCAGCATCATAGTTCGCTGTTTAGAAATCGTTTATTATTATGATGCGTTCTTCACTCGAGCTGCACATCGACTTGCCTTTGCAGAGCTATATTGGATCACTAAATATCAAAACATAGAAGAGTGCCTGGATCAAATGCCTGAAGGTGTTGGTCCAAATGAGGAAGAATACTGGAGAAACAACTATTCACTTTGAGAAAAGTTCAAGAGCAATAATTATGGAGATGGTGATAAGATGCTTATATTAAGTTCAAGCGGATTCAGTACTACGTCTATAAGGCTTAAAATTGGAGAAATAATAAAAGATAAGTCTGGGAATATGCTCATAATCCCCATAGCCAGTTTGCTTGGCATGGAAACAGCCGAGAGAGAACGTAACTGTGCTGCAATGCTTGGATTCAAAAAGGAAAACATCTATATCTATGACGAGTTCAAACCAACTGAACTGTTTGATATGAAATTCAGCTATATAGTAGTGCTTGGCGGACACACGCTTAGACTGCTCAGCAAAGTCAGAGAGCTTCACTTAGATACATTCATCAAGGATCAAGTGGCAAATGGTGCTATATACCTTGGATTCTCCGCAGGAGCTTATCTTGCCTGTGACGATATAGAGTATGTAAAGAATTACGACAAGAACGACGGTTTTATTACTGATGGCAACTTTCATGCTCTTGGTTTTACGGATAAATACGTTCTTTGTCACTTCGATTACAGAGATGAAAAAGATATTCAGCTCTGTAGATTGTATATTGGTGACGATGTCGAACTCATAACACTGAATAATAATCAACTAATTAAGCTCTGAATGGTATTGGAGATAAGCTTGTACTCATTCAAAAAATGCCACAAAAAGGCTCATAATCAGTTCCAAACACCGAAAAACAATAAGTTGACAGATGTTTGCTAAAACTGTATAATATAGAATAGCTTGATAACTCAGCAAGTACGCTTCAATAAGACTCCAACGAACATATTTCAGCGATGTTTGTATATTCAACTATAATAAAAAGAAAGGAATCTCGGAATATGCAGCACACCCAATACGACATAAATATTACCTTTCTTCAACAGAAAGGTTTTGATACTTCTTCCTTTGCTGGTCTAAAAAAGCCCTGACATGGCTTAAGAACACTGATGCAGATTGCTTAATGCATGGTGAAGGCAGCGGTGATCCTTTTGATATCATGGTTGGCGAAGTGCGACGACCAATGCTAATAGCAAGCGTTGAAGCGGCTATGGCAAAACTGCAATCTAAAGACATCACAGAACCAAATTAATCAGAACAGAGTAACCTTAGAAGATATACTCCTATCAGATTTAGAACGAATTCTGATTAAAATAATATTAGTAAGCCGACACAGTTTTGTCTTAGTCGATATTTATCGTCGGACATCTCTTACTCGGTAATCGTTTAATTGGTTGACAGACACATATTAAAGCTGTATAATATAAATATCTTATAAAAATGGAGGTATCTGTAATGCCCAGAAAGAAGAAAATAGAAGTTTCACCCGCTGTAACTGAAGTCAAGGCAGAGGTTGTGACCGAAGTTGTCAAGGAGACTGTCGCAGAAGCTCCAGCTGAAAAAACTGCAAAGAAGCCTGCCGTAAAGAAAGCTCCTGCTAAGAAAACAGCTACCAAGACTCCTGCGAAAGCTGCTGAGAAGAAAACTACGGCTAAGACCACTAAAAAGACCACAAGAGCGACTGCTCCCACTGAGACAGTCAAGGTCCAGTTCGGCGGCGATGAATATGATTTCGCTGAAATTAAAAAGGCAGTTGAAGCCGATTATAAGAGCAAATTCAAGGGCAAGGTCAAGACTATCGAGTTTTACATCAAGCCGGAAGATAAGGCGGTTTACTACGTTATCAACGGCGATTTCTCCGATAAGATCGAGCTTTGATTTGACGGTATTGTAACGGGTGCGACTCGCTCAGGGTTGCTCCCGTTTTTTCGTATACTGGATTGAAAAGCACGGCTGATTGTGGTATAGTAGTTAATATAATCAATGTGCGAGAACGCTCGACAAATCGGAATTAAGGAGGCAACGATAATGAGGATAGATTTCAATGATATAGATTCTATGAACTTTCCAGGTATGAACAACGGTACCGGCACTATGAGTGTCCGTATGTATAATGACGATGCCTATCGGATTATTCCAACAGCGATCCATCCGGGAGGAAGTATTGGTAACCATAAGCAGGAGTCCGGCGATGATATGAACTATATTATCAGCGGAACAGGCAAAGCGTTCTGTGATGGCGTAGAGGAAGAACTGAGACCGGGCGTAATGCATATTTGCCCGAAAGGATCAGAACACTATATCGTCAATACAGGAGAGGAGGATCTGGTCATACTGACCATCGTGGTGAAGAAATGAGTACATATGTATTTGAGAAACCTCTAATCAGAGGAACGATGCTAAAAAGAAAAAGCCAGTTTACTGCCTTGGTCAAAATAGACGGAGAAGAATTGATCGCTCATATACCGACGACAAACCGCATCGGTGATGTAGAAAATAAAAATCTGCCGTGTCTTTTATCCTACCATGATGATCCAAAGCGCAAGCTGAAATACGATATTGAGGCGGTGCTTCTTTCCGATGATGATAATTGGGTGGGCATCAATCAGATACTTTCCAACAGGCTGGTGGAGTACTTCTTTAATGAACACGCTCTGGATGAGATCGTCTCCGATTATGACAGCATTCATCGTGAGGTAAATCTGGGAATATCCAAGCTGGATTTCAAAGTTGGAGATACCTATCTGGAAGTCAAGACACCTCTGACAACAATCAATGTGAAATATGGGAAGGACATTAAGACACTCCCTCCTAAACCATTTTCTTCGACAGACAGAATGGTAAAGCATTTGAAGGAACTTGCCGGGTCTCTTAAGGATCATGAGAAAGCTGTTTTCCTACAGGTGTTTCAGTATCGTATTACGGAAAAGAAGGAACGACTCAGATCAACGCACTACGAAGAGGTTTCGCAAACCTTCAAAGAAGCAGCACAAGCGGGTGTAGAGTTCTGGGAGATTCAGATGGATTTCAGACCGGAAGGGGTGACACTTTACACCTTAACGAGAAGCGCAGACTTATAAATTCTGATTTAGCATAGCAAATAAGAAAGGAGCGAACCCCATGTGTACTTGGTTCTATGCAGAATGATTCACGCTGTCACCGATCATCACAAAGGCACCGCAGTTGCCGCTTGCGGATACGATCAGGAACACTATGTCACGTTCGGCGGAAATGTCGGGCAATATCAGTCCGACCGATATGGCAGCGGTGTTTGCCACATATATCAAGTAATGAGCAGATCAAGAAAGAGAGTATATGGATAGGTTTGTTAGTGGTGAATATAGACCGGAGCTGCTCTTTGATGATGCAGAAATTCTGGCGAAAATTGAAAAGCACCCAATGGCGCTATGGAAGTGCAGCAAGAAAACGAAAGGTTAGACTTGAACCGCTTGTAGAATCTATATAGGGCCCGGACACACTTTATCTTCAGGGGAAAACGGTCGTTTCGTGACGGTCAGCCTCACCGGGCGGCGATGATGCTGCCCTGAAATCCAAAATCAATATCTTGCAAACGGGGAACCGGTATGATGTAATATCGTACCAGTTCCCCGTCTGTTTTTAAAAGCTCTCGCAGCGCTGGAGCCCATTCACAGCATGCTGCCTGCAGTGGTCACCGGTGCGGTATGTCCAGCCGGTCCAGCAACCGGATGAATGTGTCCTGCCCATCCAGGCAGGTGTCCGTCAGCCATCCTTTCTCACTTCGCCACTCGGACAAACCGCGGTAATAAAAATGCTTCTTGCTGTCCTCAATAATAAACGGGATGATGTTATGGCGCAGGCACTCCTTCAGTGCAACCAGACGCCCGACTCTGCCGTTCCCATCCTGAAAGGGATGGATATGCTCAAATTCCGCATGAAGCGCAATCACGTCATTCACTGTGATTTCGTTTTTGGAATTGTACTCTTTCAGGAGGGCTTTCATCCGTGCAGGCACATCCTTAGGTTTGGCTGTTTCCCGTCCGCCGACCATGTTTGCCCTGCGCTTATAATCGCCAACCGCAAACCAGCTCAGGGTGGAATCCTTCGTATCGTGCTTGAGAATATAGTGCAAATGCTTGATGATATCTTCGCTCAGTTCTTCCTCTGCAACATCAATCACATAATCGATGGCGCGAAAATGGTGAACCGTCTCCAAAATATCATCGACCGGAACGCCGTCTCCCACATCGATCGTGTTCGTCTCGAAAATCAGCCTTGTCTGATCTTCGGTAAGCTTACTTCCCTCGATGTGGTTGGAATTGTAGGTCATCCTCACCTGAAGCTCGTGATAAAGACCGCCCGAGATTTTCGCTTCTTTCTCTTCCCGTAAGATCTGCAAAACTGCATTCTCAGATTTTTCCTTGCAGAGAACAGTAACATCACACGCCAGATAATCGGCAATTCTCTGCAGCGTCCTATTTGAGATCTTCTCTCCTTTGGCAATCTTCGCAATCGTTCGGGATGAAATCCCGATCGCTTTTGTGAGTTCCGTTTTTTTGATTCCTTTACGGTTCAGCTGCTCATACAAACCATCATACGAAATCATCACGTCTGCCTCCCTTCAAAACCTTTACTTATTGTACCTTATTTGCGTCGAATAAGTAAAGGTTTTCAGAATTATTCACGATAAAAGTAAAGGTCTGTTTTACATTTCCCAGGGAAACACCTCAATCTTCTGATACGCACAACGCTCACTCGCACGGTTCTCCCGGATGCATTCCAGTAATTCATCGAAATAGTCCTTACTGAACGACTTCCCGTTTTGAGCATATCGTCATTCAGAACAAAGCCTTTGGTGATATACTCTTTCAGTGTCT
>CALEPT010000133.1 GCA_937910385.1 uncultured Ruminococcus sp.
AGTATTTCTTGAAGATGACCTCTCCGTCGCTGTTTGTATATATTTCGAGGGGGTCGCCCTCGCTGATAACATTGACACTAAGAATCTCGCCCTTACTTGTCGTAATATGAGCGATTGGTGTGAGGCTGTCGGCTTTCTTAGTGCCTGAATCAAAATTTGCGCCTGCTCCTGCAGTTTCGGTCTGAAGCTCGGCAGGCAGTCCTGTTTTCAGCAGAGCATCTATATCCGAGCGGAGCTTGACATTGATATGGTCTGTGAATATGTCGATACGGTCAACGATAAAGTCGATATCCACTTTACTGAGCTTTTCCTTGTTCAGTATAGCGTCAAAAACTTCCATTACTGTCCTGGCAGTACGGTTGACCGAAATTATCGCATTGTGCTTGTCCGTCGCAAGCTGTATCTGATTGCGGAAGCCCTCTATCTGCTTCATCAGGTCTGTTACCTGCTCCTGATACACCTCCTCAAGCATATCCTCCTGCTCAGGGTGCTTGGCGAGGTCTTTGATGTGCTGACGGCTGAGGAATTTCATTTCCGTTTTAGCGTCTTCCATTCTCTGCATGAGGATCTCAACAACGTCTTTGCTCGAAGAAGTTTCCTTCTTCTCCCTGTCAATGGATTTTTGCAGGACTGCAAGCATATCCTCGGAATTGTCCTTGACACGTTGAATAAACGACCTCAGCATCTCGTCAAGGACTTCAACTCTGATATGGTGAGAAGTACAGCCTTTTATGCCGCGCTTGTGGTAAGTTCCGCAGCGGTAAGCCTGCGGTATGTCCCCTCGGCTCATTGCAAACATCGGACTTCCGCAGTCTCCGCAGAAAAGGTGTCCCGTGTAGATGTTTTCAAATTTTTTCACTCCGCGATAGCTGTTAGTAGAACGTCCCTTCATCTGCTCCTGCACAGCCGAAAACAGCCTGTAATCTACAATAGGCTCGTGGTTGTTCTCGATAACTATGTGGTCTGTCTCCTGTAGCTTCATATCACCGCCGTTTATCTTCTTGCGGCGGTACTTGCGCTGCCTGAGAGTGCCGATATAGAAGTCGTTGCTGAGAATTGTGCTGACAGTCACAATACTCCATGTGTCCTTAGAGCGGACAGCATACTCCTCACCCTCGGCTTCCTTACGCATTTCCTCGACCTTTCGCGGTGTCGGGATATGCTGGTCTGTGAGGTAGTTGGCTATCTTCTTGTAACCCCAGCCCTCTGCGTAAAGCTGAAAAATCTTACGCACTATCTCTGCTGACGGCTCATCAACCTTGAACTTCATAGTCTTGGTGTTAGTCATAACGTAGCCGTATGGTACAGCACATATCCATTTGCCTTCCTTCTGACGGTTGTTGATAACTGCCTTGACTTTCTTCGAGGTATCCGTGACCGGCATCTCATTCACAAGGAAGCGGAACTGTATCTGCATCCAGTCGTCAGAGGTAGGAAAGTCTATTCCGTCACCGATAGAAATGATACGCAGTCCTGCGTCACGCAAATCCTCCAGCTCAACAAGTCCTCGGCTGGTACGGCGTGAGAAACGTGAGAAGTCCTTGATGATAAGGATATCATATTCGTGACGGAACAGCTTTTTGCGAAGCTCCTGATAGCTCTCACGCTGCTCGAATGTGTAGCCCGAGCGGTCACGGTCAGCGTAAATATCAAGCTGAGCCTTCGGAAACGTCCGTGTCACATAGTCCGTTATCAGAGCCTTTTGGTTCTCGATAGACGTGTTGTCCTTGTCAAGCTCCTCGTCTACGGAAATACGGCAGTAACCTGCTATTCTGAGATTTTTCTCCATGATGTACCTCCTTTCATACAATGTTATCCGAATAATATAATAGTACCACATCAACATTGTATCATACGCAGTATGCTTTTGTCAAGACTAAAAAATGGGTGCGCTCTAAGCGCACCCCAGGTTAGCAATAAGAAGTTTTTCGGTATTCGCGCACAAGTCCTCTTTGCCCGACAGGAAGAATACCACCTTGCACTTTTTCGGATCGGTATCTTTGAGGAGCAGGTGCGTCAGCTCCGCACAATCGTACATCTGCTGTTCCTCATTAGTCATCCAGACCTCAATAAAGCCTTTGTCTCGTTTTTCAACAATTTCCACGCA
Organism: uncultured Ruminococcus sp.; assembly: GCA_937910385.1. Taxonomy (GTDB): domain Bacteria; phylum Bacillota; class Clostridia; order Oscillospirales; family Ruminococcaceae; genus Ruminococcus. Next base: position 2,108 of record CALEPT010000133.1, read on the forward strand.
TCTGCCCTCCTCTCGATTTGATTATGCCCGATATAACTGAAAGTTATACCAATGAGTTCCATTTTCCGAGCAGCCTTACGGCTGCTCATCTTCCTCATTGTTGTTATTATTATTTGGAGCAGGCTCAAACTTCACAGTTTTGCCCTTGAGCGTTGTTATAACGTTTTCAGAACGATAACGGCTCCAAAACGGACCTTTGTCGTAGCATTCCCCCTGCTTAAGGGAATCAACCTCATCCCTGCCACAATTGAAATATTCAGCTGTGCGTTTGAGGTCATCAGCCTTCGGGTGGTAGCTACGTAATCTTCCGCAGTTGCCTACAACCTTACCGAACTGAACGTTAGAATCTGGGAAGGACTGAGAAGCGAGGAGCATTGTAACGCCGTGTTTGCCGCCCTTACGGAGCAGGACGTTAACAGCACCTTTCTCATGCAGATACAAGTCCTGAGCTTCGTCTATAATGACCGTATATTTCTCATAAGGATGACACTGCTTGTAGCCGTAAAGACTTTCGAGCATGATATCGATGATCTCCGAACCCTTACCAACGCTGTCAGCGCCTGTTGAAATGACAATGATAGGCTTGCCCTGCG
>CALEPT010000134.1 GCA_937910385.1 uncultured Ruminococcus sp.
AGAGCTCGTCTACTACCTCTTTAAGCTCGGCATCGGAGAAGCTCTGAATAAGATATTCCTGCTCTTTCTGCTACATCGTGCTGTGTGAGATTCAGAAAATGCCGTTTCTCTCGCAGAAGTGTGATTGCGTTCTGAACCTCATCAAGCAAGGATTTACTGTTTGGTTTCATTTGGTCCCCCTTCCTTTCCAATAGGTCTTACTACCATATACACATTTCTCCTTGTCCTCAATCACTTCAACCGGGCAAGGAAGATCTGCTATACGATAATCTCCATGAAAGAACATAGTCGGATCCAGATCCAGGACTTCCAGAACTCTGCAAACGATCTCAAATCCACCGGTTCTGAGGTTGCGCTCTCCGCTTTCAAATTTCTGATAAGTAGACAGACCAATTTCAGCAGCCTTTGCAGCCTCCGCCTGTGTCATTCCAAGATAGCCCCGCATTCTTCTCAGAATCTCATGTGCATCATTATCGGCTACCACTGTAACCTCTCCCTTCACATTCAGATGCTTGTATCTTACCATCTTTTGCGGAAGAATTCAAGTAGCTGAATCTTACAAAGTTATTGAGTAGGATACACACCGCTGTTGTGAGAGTAGTCAAAATTAATGATTATATTCAGTAACCCCTGTGTAGTCATGGAAGCCGATATCTTCCGATGATGTTTCTAAGAGTGCAGAGGGAAGTTTCTAAGAGTGTAGGGGGAAGTTTCTAAGAGTATAGGGGGAAGTTTCTGATAGTATAAGGGGTATGTTTCGGATTGTATCAAAATCTACTTGCAGTAGGACGATGGTTACAGCGGAACTGATTTTGACAGACCAGGCATTCAGCGACTGCTTGCAGATGCACAGCTCGGCAAGATCAATATCGTGGTGGTGAAAGACCTCAGTCGTTTCGGTCGTAATTACATCGAAGTGGGCCGCTACATCGACTACATTTTCCCGATGAACAATATCCGCTTCATCGCTCTGAACGATAATGTGGATACTGCTGACCGCAGCAGTGCGGCACTTGACATGATGCCGATCATCAATCTTTTCAATGAGTGGCACAGCAGTTCCACAAGCAAGAAGATCAAGGCTGTATTTGAAGCGAGTGCAAAGGCTGGCAAGTACCTCGGCGGTCGTGTTCCCTACGGTTACGATATGGGCGATGATCCGAATCATCTGCCTGTCATCAATCCCGAAACCGCACCTGTGGTGAAGCACATTTTTGAGCTGCGGTTGCAGGGACTCAGCCAGAGAAAGATCGCTGACCGTCTGAATGAAGAAGGAATCCTCTGCCCGTCCGAATATTACTATCAGAGACAGGGCAAGGAGAATCCGCTGAACAGCCGCAAGCTGTGGAGCAGACCTGTTGTCAATGAGATATTGCATAATCCGATGTTTCTCGGAAACTTGGTACAGCTCAAAACGACAACCGTATCTCACAAAAACCATAAGCTCATTAAAAAGGACGAGTCTGAATGGGTAGTTGTTCCGAATACACATGAAGCTATTATCACGCAGGAGATATGGGACAGATGCAGAGAGATCGACGAAGAACGAGCAATCGGCAGGCGCACGAAAACTGGCGATACGAAACCGCTGTGTGCTTTGATGTACTGTGCTGACTGCGGTTTCAGAATGAAGTTCTCTCGCAATCAGAAGATGAGAGGTGTCACAACAGGTAATCCGCATCAGATCATTGTCGGCTCTTACAACTGCAACACTTATTCGCAGTTCGGCAAGGAAGTATGCCACACGCACTACATTAGTCAAAGAACGATCGAGCAGATCGTGCTGAATGATATTCGCTCGATGATACAGCTCGTTGAGGAAGATGAAGCGAAAGCAAGAAGGCTGTTCCTTGCACGGAAACAGAAACAGGAGAGCCAGCAGATTTCCTCGGACAAAGAAAAGCTCCGCAAGGCAAAAGAGCGCATTGCAGAGCTTGACGGTTTGATGCAGTCGGTGTATGAGGATAAGGTATCGGGCGAGATTCCTGCGAGTATGTGTACGAAGCTCCTGAGCAAGTATGAAGCGGAACAGAACGCTCTCTCCGCTGAGGTGCAGGAGATCGAAGCGAGACAGCTTGCTCAGAAACAGGACGAGCATGATGTGGACGAATACATCTCTCGCTTAAAGCGTTTCAGAAATGCGGAATATCTCACCAGGCAGATGTGTCTTGAGCTGATCGACGCAGTTACGGTTGATGAGTTTGAGAGGGGCAAGCAGGAGCGTGATATCCACATCTACTACAAGTTTATTGATAAGGGCTATACTGGTAAGTCCGATGAGTAACATCTGGGGTTACTTTGTGGCTGGCTGACATATGATTATGCAAATTCATACTATGATGAAGAAGAGGACAGATATTATGAGGCTTCTATATTCAACGGTACGTTTTATGGATATTCAGGCTCAACGACGCAGGCTTATGCGGAGAAATACGGATATAATTTTGTTGCTCTTGACGAGCCTATCCTCGGCGATGTAGA
>CALEPT010000135.1 GCA_937910385.1 uncultured Ruminococcus sp.
CGCGCTCGTTGCCGTTTTCATCTACCGTTATAGCCTTGAACATTCTTCCGGTTGTACCAATTTTGCCAGCTTTCATGAGTTCGATTGCTGCTTGTTCAATAATCATTGCATTTGTCATCTTCGTTGCCTCTTTTCGGTTTTTTTTGGGAAAAATCAAACTTTTTTGGGGGGTTGACCTACAAAAAACACGCCCCGGTTCAATTTACGATTATATTATACTCTGATTTTACATAAAAGTCAAGAGATTATTCAAGATTTTTCGTATTCAATAAGTTACAAAATTGTAACCTTGTTTCAAATTTAATTCAATGTTTGAGAACATTTTTCTAAAATCAACCTTTTTAAAAGCTTTTTACTACGCAACGGCGGCGGCGGGCGGGTATTCTTGTCGGCGTTTGAGCGTGAGTCAATGGATCGGGGCGAGGGTACCGGTGGGGGATATGAAGAACCCGGAGTCGGGCGGGGTAGCCCCCTCTACCACACGCGAAAACAAAAAGGGCAAATTTACGAAAATATCTTGACATAAAACCGTAAATATTGTATAATGATAAAAAAGAAAACGGAGGTAAAGTGATGAATGTTATCGGATATATACGTGTCAGCACGGATAATCAATGCAATGATGACAGGTTCGGGCTTGATGTTCAGCGCGAACAGATTACAGCATATTGTGAAAAGAACGATATGACGGTGGTGCGATGGGTTGAGGATCGGGGGGAGAGCGGAGCGAAAGAACGACCCGGTTTTGATATGTTAGCATACGGAGACATCGGGAATCCGCCGTATGAGGCAGTAATAGTGGCAAAGAGTGACCGCGTAGCAAGAGACATTGAAGTCTATTATTATTACAAAATGTTGCTCAGAAAAAAGGATATAACGCTCATTTCCATAAGCGAAGATTTCGGAAAATTCGGAGTTTTTGCAGATATGCTTGAGAGTTTTACGTTATGTGTTGCAAAAATGGAACGGGAGAACATCACGAAGAGGACGAGTGCGGGGCGCGGGGTAAAAGCGTCACGCGGCGGATATAGCGGTGGGCGTCCGCCTTATGGGTACAGGTCTGCAAACCATTGTTTGGAGAAAGTGCCGGATGAGGTGGAAGTCGTGCGCACGGTGTTTCGGATGAAAGACGATGAGGGGCGGACGTATAAGGAAGTCTGCGAATATTTAAATAGTCTGGGAAAAACGAATCGGAGCGGCACGAAGTTTTCAATTAGCACAATTCAAGTGATATATGAAAACAAGAAATTATATCAAGGGTATTACCGTTACGGGAAAAACGCCGAGTGGGTACGCGGGCAACACGAGCCGATATTATAAGGCACGGACAGAGTTAATTATCCGCTCATAACGGGGTGAGCGGGAAAGACCGACAGGGGTCGCTCTTTTACGGGGAGGAACCCCTGCTTTTATGGAGTCAAAAATACTGTTTGAAAAAATTTCGCAAAAAATAAAAAGGGAGCCGTGGGCTTTACAGGCTTATAATGACCTGTTCGCATTGTGTCGGAACGTGGAGGGGGAAGATTTTGCGCTCGCGCACGAGCAGAACCGCCTGTTAAGGGGAAGAGTGACGGAGGCGATACAGAAGCGGTACGACGTGAGTGGTTTTTTCGAGCTGTACAGAAAAACGCTGCTGTTTGACGCGCCATACGACCTTGACTGTTATCTGCTTTATCTGGAGATTAACCGAAAACCGCACGAACGCTTTTATCAACCGCGTCGGATGATACTTAAACAGGTGGTGGACGCTTTACAAGCCCTTGTAGACAACGAATTGGACGAGCTGTTTGTGTCGATGCCTCCGCGTGTTGGCAAAACTACGCTGCTTATGTTCTTTACAACATGGCTTATCGGGAGAGACGGCGAAGCGTCAAACCTGTATTCAGCGTATTCGGACGTTATCACGAAAGCTTTTTATAACGGCATATTGGAAATATTGAACGACCCCGTGACTTATACGTGGCGCGATGTGTTCCCTGCGGCGAAATTGGTACAAACAAATTCCGCTGATGAGACGATAAACATTGACCGCAAGAAGCGGTACCCGAGTCTGACTTGTCGTTCCTTATACGGTACCCTTAACGGAGCTTGCGACTGTAATGGTTTTGAAATATCCGACGACCTGATCGGCGGCATAGAAGAAGCATTGAACAAGGACAGGATGGTTTCGGCGTGGAGCAAGGTGGATAATAATCTGCTGCCGAGGGCGAAAGAAAAAGCAAAAATTCTGTGGTGCGGTACGCGGTGGAGTATGATTGACCCCGCAGGTATCAGGATGGAGCTGTTGAAGAACGACGGACGCTTTAAAGGCAGACGGTTTAAGATAATTAACCTGCCCGCGCTTGACGAGAACGACGAAAGTAATTTTGATTATTCGTATGGTGTGGGCTTTAGTACGGACTATTATCATCAGAGGCGGGCGAGTTTTGAGCGCAATAACGATATGGCGAGCTGGAACGCGCAGTATATGGGGGAGCCGATAGAACGCGAGGGCGCGTTGTTCACGCCGGAAGAGTTCCGTTTTTATAACGGGGAATTGCCGGAGGGCAGACCTGACAGGGTATTTATAGCTGTTGATCCGGCGTTTGGCGGCGGTGACTTCGTGGCGGCTCCGATATGTTTTATGTACGGGAATGATATATATGTTCACGATGTTATATACAGCGCGGATGACAAAACGGTCACTCAGCCCTTGTTGGCTAAAGCTGTGGAGCAGTACGAGGTACAGGCAATGCAGATAGAGGCGACTAAAGCGACGGCAGCCTATAAGGATGGTATCGAGGAGTTGTTAAAGAAAAAGGGCATAAGGATAAATCTTACTACAAAAGCCGCTCCGACGAACAAGGCAAAAGATCAGCGCATATTTGATAAAGCTCCCGACATTCGAGAGATGATGATATTCCGGGAGGACGGCAAGCGTAGCAGGACGTATAGTCTGTTTATGCAGAACGTGTATTCATTCAAGGTGTTCGGGAGGAATAAACACGATGATGCGCCGGACAGTTTGGCTATGGCGATTGATATGGTAGTGCATCCGATTTCACGCGCTGAAGTGTTCAAGCGTTTCTTTTAAAAAAAAAACAATTCTTTTATGCTTTATTCGCAAGCAACACTCTTGACAACCACAAGAGAATATGCTATATTGATGGTAGAAAGATATAGGTATCTTGGGGGTGCAGAGTTTTGGATCTTCACGGCAGACGGATAATATACACCGACGTTGACGAGATAACAGACGACAATGTTATTGCCGTTCTGTCACAAGCAATGCCCGTACATAACCAAAACCGCGCCGAGATACAGTATTTGTACGACTACTACAAGGGGAAACAGCCGATACTTTACCGGAAGAAAGAAATTCGCGAGGATATATGCAATAAGATAGTCGAGAATATCGCAAATGAGATCGTGACTTTCAAGGTCGGGTATCTTATGGGGAAGCCGATCCAGTATATCTGCCGTGGTTCGGGTGATGAAAAAACTTTATCCGACGCGGTTATTACACTTAACGATTATATGTACGCAGAGGACAAGGCGACGAAAGACACGGCTCTTGTCGAGTGGAACCATATTTGCGGTACAGCGTATCGTATGATTCTTCCCGATCCGGACGACGAGGCGGACGAAGCTCCGTTTGAGATATATACACTTGACCCGCGCAACACGTTTGTCGTGTATCACAGCGGTTTAGGAAATAAGCCTATAATGGGCGTGAGATATGTAACACGGAGTGATGGCTTGACTGCATACTCTGTTTACACAAAAAATCGCCATTATGAGCTTATGTATGACGGAGTTCTTGATTTTAAGGACGTGACGCCGGTTCCGGAGCTGTTTGTCACGTCGGAATATCACATATACGGTGACATTCCGATAATTGAATACCCCGCAAACAACGCAAGGCTGGGCGCGTTTGAAATTGTGCTCCCGTTGCTTGACGCGCTGAATAATGTTGCATCAAACCGGCTTGACGGTGTAGAGCAGTTTATCCAGTCGCTTCTTGTGCTGAAGGGCGTTGATATTGATATACCTATGTCAGAGATTAAAGAGGCGGGCGGGCTGAAAATCCCGCTTGAAGGCGATGCTTTTTATCTCGCGCAGGAGCTTAACCAGACGCAGACGCAGACGCTCGTAGACGATACCTATCAGACAATACTTGTAATTTGCGGAATGCCTAACCGCAACGGCGGTTCATCCACGAGCGATACCGGAAACGCTGTTATAATGCGTGATGGATGGTCTGATGCGGAAGCAAGGGCGGCGGCGTCAGAGGATATATTTAAAATCTCCGAACGAAGATTTTTGCGACTTGCGCTGAATATAGCGAACACATACCGCAATCTGAATTTAAAGCTGTATAATATTGAGCCGCAGTTTACACGTCGTCATTATGAGCATATAGAATCAAAGGCACAGGTCTTAATATCAATGCTGGCGTGCGACAAGATACATCCGCGACTGGCGTATGAATACTGCGGTATGTTCACAGATCCCGATTTAGCCTATACACAGAGTGCGGCTTATCACGAAGAGAGAAAAGCGGAAATTGTCAACGAGCTTAATAATTTTGCGAATAGCGAAACAGCAGCGGCACAGGCGGCGACGGAAGATGTATGAAAGAACTGATAAAGCGGTTGCGATTATAAACGATCGTCTTATAGAATTATTCAGCGATTTAAAAAGCGTGATGACCTTTGACCGGCTAAATATAATGCAGGCGGTGAACGATACATACGCGGAAGCAGACGAGATCATTCGGAAGGTATTTCTTGCGCTTGCGCGTCACGTTTACGCGGATAAGGTCAATGACGATAGGGGACGCAAAATTGATGAAGAGTGGCTTGATTTTGTTTTGACCGCGTATGATCCGGTCAGCAAATATGTGTACGTCAATGAGTTTGACCGCAAGAGGGCGCGTCTGATTGAGGCGGCTATATCCAGTACCGCGAAAACGCAGGAAATAGACAGAGCACTGAAAGCTTTATCATTTATGGCTCGTGTATATGCGGTGATAGTGACCGATAAAGCGCATTTACAGGCTCTTGAGGACAATAGGGTGAAAAAAGTCAGATGGGTTGCAGAGCTGGACGAAAAGACCTGTACGGTATGCCATAAGCGGGATGGAAAGATATATTTTTTGGAAGATTTACCGCCGAAGCCTCATCCGAATTGCCGCTGTTGGTATAAAGAGGTGAGAAAACAAGCTTGAATGTTAATAATCTACCTGCGGAGTCGGCAGAACAGATAATTAAAATCATTAGACACGGCAATGATGCCGAAGTAAAGAAAATCAACGGTCAAATTGTTGTGATAGAAATAGAACGCAAGGTGCGCGCAAAGACCTCTATAACCGGGTAGAGGGAAACAGTCAACAGGGACTATAAGCAACAAGGAGCTTATAGTCCTGATTATTTGTTTTAAACAGCCTCCGGGCTATTTGATAAGGCGAGTGAACGCCTAAAAACGCAACGGGCAGACAAGCCCGACAACAAACAGAAAATCAGTGCGGAGTGAACCGCCGAAGAAACGCAGGAGAGACTTATGGCAAAAATTGACATTAGCAAGATTGAGGGGTACGCCGACATGACGCCGGAACAGAAGATTGCAGCTTTTGAGGCTTACGAATACGATGACAACGCGGCGGAAGTGGAGCGTTACAAGAATGCCGCATCGAAAGCGAACAGCGAGGCTGCAGACTGGAAGAAAAAGCACAATGCCTTGTTATCGGAAGAGGAACGGGCGAAGCAGACTCACGAAGAGGAGCTTGCGGATTTGCGCCGACAGGTTGCGGAAATGCAGAAAGAAAAAGCCGTGACCGCGAATAAGGCGCAGTTGCTCGCACTCGGATATGATGACGAATTGGCGGCTGAAACGGCGCAGGCGATGGCAGACGGTGATGCGAAAACGGTTTTTGTCAATCAGAAAAAGTTTCTTGAAAAGCACGACAAAGCATATAAGGCTTCGCTTATGGGGCAGGGAACAAAACCCCTTGCGGGAGATGTAGAAAAAGGCGGCGGTATGACGCTTGAAAGGTTCCGAAAAATGTCGCCCGGTGAGCGATTCGATTATTCGGTTAAATATCCCGAAGAATACAAACAGTTATATGGAGGCAATGAATAATGGCTCATGTAATTTATGACAATTTCTATCTTTCTAATGAGATAGAAGATCAGTTCAATTCACATCTTGATCTCCAGTCTTTCTGCACGGTAGACAATTCTCTTGTCGGTGTGCCGGGTATGAAGAGGAAGATCAACGTATATTCCGCGACAGACGGCACTCAGAAGCTGTCTATGGGCGAAGGGAACGACAGGTCTATTGAGGTCGGTTACACTCAAAAAGAGTATGAGATTCTGCTTGCACAGAACAGATTTGAATACTACGACGAACAGGCGATGACCGATCCGCAGCTCGTCCCCGTTGGCACCCGTCACATGGGAACCGATATGTTCAACACCGTCAACGGCGACATTTACGCGGAGTTTGCCAAAGCAACCCGAATACTGCCTGTGGAAACACTGGACTTTGCGGCGTTCGTGGACGCGCAGGCGATGCTTAACCTTGAAAACCTTGAAGGTGTTTCTATTTTCGCGTTCGTCTGCCCTGCTGATATGGCGGCTATCAGAAAAACACTGAAAGACGATCTCAAATACGTTGAAGCATTCGCCCGCAACGGTTATGTGGGCACTGTCGGCGGCGTGAATTTGTACACCAAAAAAGACGCGACTTCCGGCGATGTGTACATAGCCACAAAAGAAGCCGTTACGATTTTCAACAAAAAGGGCGTTGATGTTGAACAGGTCACGGGCAATTCTCGTTCCGAGACTGCGGCAAACGTCCGTCTCAATACTATTTTCTCGCGCAAGTATTATCTTACCGCTCTTACAGACGAGACGAAGGACATTCATATCGCAGTCGGTCAGGAAGCAACGGCAACAAATGATACCTCTGTCGATGCCGCAACCACTTACTACGCGAAAGATGGCGCCGGTTACGTCAAGGTTACGCCGAGCGCGGGCGACAATCCGAGCACTAAAGGCTGGTACACAATCGCTCCGGCAAACCCTTAACAGGGGTCTCGGTTACGGCTGAAGCCGACGACTCCGATTTTTGGGGATTGACCGCCGGCGATTTGCAAAGCGGCATCTCCGTATCAGCTAATGCGATAACCGGTACGCTTAAAAAACAGACTGACGCGACAAAAGCCCTTGTAAATGACTGGGGAGAGGGATATTTTCTCGCGCTGAAATTCAGCAACTTCCCGGAGGGCGTGACCTATTCTGACATTCAGGTGGGACTTGTCCCATCTGCAGGAGCCGGGCTGGCAACGCTTGACAGCGATTGCAACGGCGTATTCAAGATAACCGACAAAGACACGCAGAGGTTAAAGGTTGTCTATCTCAACGGCGGCGAAACAGTCGAGCAACTGTACGACCTGTCAGGTCTGACACTTGTTGAAAATACCATCTGATATGAGCGTTATAGTTGATAAGAACAAAGCGGTACAGAAACCGCAGAAGAAAGTCAGGAAGCCTACAAAAAAGGCGAAAAAGTCCTGATAGACATCAAAGGAGGCGGTCGGGAATGACTCAGACAGAGCTCAAAACGCGGCTTTCGCTGATAACGGGCGAGTCAAACGAAGATCTTCTGTCCGTCTATCTTGATATGGCAAAAACAGCCGTTCTTAAACGCTGTTATCCGTACAGGTATGAACCGGAGCTGACTGTTCCGATGAAATATCAAGCGGATCTGCTTGAAATTGCTGTATATCTGCTGAATAAGCGCGGCGCGGAGGGCGAAACATCTCACGGCGAAAACGGTATAAACCGCGAGTATGAAGCCGCAAGCGTCCCGGATTCTATGTTGAAACACATCACGCCTTTTGCCGAAAGTTTTTGACGGGGTAAACGTATGAAATGCCTTAAACGCAATAAAACGACATTTTATTACGCGAACTTTGCAGGGACTCAAGCGATACAGGACGGAGAATATGACAGCGGCGAGAGAAAATCCGTATACACGGAGCCGTCTGCGTATCAGGCGAACGTGTCGCCCGCAACGGGAAATTCTGCGGTAGAACAGTTCGGTAATTCTCTTCAATACGACAAAGTAATTGTCACTGACGATTTGGAATGTCCTATTGATGAGAATACCGTGCTGTGTATCGACGCTCCACCGGCGACGGACGATGACGGCAATCTGATATTTGACTACATCGTTAAAAAGGTTGCTCGGTCGCTTAATAGTGTTTCAATAGCCGTCAGCAAAGTCGAGGTGTCCTGATATGCGTATCGCGGTCAGCGGCATAGACGAGACTATCAAGAGGCTTGAAGCCTACAAGAAAAATATGCCTGACAAACAGCATAAATTTCTTGAAAAACTTGCGGCGATTGGAATAGACGTTGCTTCCGTTGAGTTCAAAACGGCGCAATACGACGGCACAAACGACGTTGTTGTAAAACCCGTGCCCGAATGGGACGGCGAAAACCGGCTGTATATCGCGGCGAACGGTCACGCGGTCACGTTCATTGAGTTCGGAACCGGCGTTGTATGGGCGGAAGAACACGAAAAAGCGGCGGAGCTGGGTATGGTACGCGGCGCGTTCGGGCAAGGCAAGGGTTCAGACCCGGACGGGTGGACTTATTACGGCGAGGCAGGCTCTTTCGGTCAGCTCGTGCGTCAGTCCGATGAAGGCAACGTATACAGAACATACGGCAACCCGCCTGCAAGGGCAATGTATCTCGCATCAAAAGAAATGCGCACGAGAATAGCGGAGCTCGCAAGAGAGGTGTTCTACGGTGATTGACGTTGAAAGTCAGGTTTATACAAAAGTCGCGGAGGCTTTAAGAGCTGCTTTTCCGAATATCACCGTTGACAGCACCACAACACTCAGTCCTTCGACTTTTCCGTATGCCTGTATTGAAGAAGCGGACAATTATACATATTCAAGAACAATAGACAGCGGAAGCAACGAAAACCACGCTGTCGTTATGTATGAGGCAAACGTGTATTCAAACAAGACAAGCGGGAAAAAAAAGGAATGCAAAGCAATACTTGCAATCATTGACGACGTTATGAACGGTCTCGGCTTTATCAGAACGGCAAAAGTTCCGGTAAATATGGACGCGGCGACAAAATACCGCGTATCGGCAAGATATACAGCAGTTATATCAAAAACACAGACCATTTACAGGAGGTAGGTAAAATGGCAATTTCTACATATAAAGCATTCCTCATGAAAAAAACCGGTAACACCTGGGCAAAACTTATTGATATAAAAGATTTCCCGGACTTGGGCGGTGAACCAGAAATGCTTGAAACGACAACTCTTTCTGACGGCGCCGCTACTTATATTCCCGGCATCCAGTCGCAGGAGGCTCTGCAGTTTACGGCGAATTATACGGCAGCCGCTTACTCAACCATCAAGGCACTTGAAGATACGTCTACTGATTTTGCCGTATGGTTCGGCGGCACCGTGTCTTCCGGCGTAGTAACACCGACGGGGAGCGAGGGTAAATTTTCTTTTACGGGCAAGGCGACTGTGTTTGTTGCCGGCGGCGGTGTAAACGAAGTTGTTGATATGACGATTTCAATCGCTCCGTCCACGGTTATAACTTTTGATGGCGGCACCACGTAAAAGGAGACGGTCGTAAATGGCTAAAACAATTACTATCCCTTATGAGGGAACAACATACACGCTTGAATACACGCGAAAATCTATTGAGACGATGGAGCGGCAGGGTTTTGTTGCGGATGAAATATCTACAAAACCGATGTCAACATTGCCGGTCTTGTTTGCTGGTGCTTTTCTTGCTCACCACAGATTTGTTAAAAGGGATGTTATCGACGCGATTTTTGAGCGGATTCCGAATAAGGGCGAGTTTATAGGCAAGCTTGCGGAAATGTATAACGAACCGCTTGAAGCGATGATGGATGAACCGGAAACGACCGAGGGAAACTTGAGCTGGGAAGCGAACTGGTAGGCGGTTCGTCGTCCCTTAACGGGGGCGGGGAATCATATAACCCCGCCCCTAAAACTTATGCCGAACAGTTCCGGGAACTGTTCCCGTTCTATCTGTCAATAGGAATGACCTATAATCAGTATTGGAACGGGGATTGCAGGTTGACGGAATATTACCGCAAGGCCTACGAAATGCAAAGGCAACGCCGGAATCAGGAACTTTGGATGCAAGGTGCTTATTTCTACGAGGCGTTGTCTGACATTGCCCCCATTTTGAGTCCGAACGTCAAAAAGGGAACAAAAGCAAAACCGTACATTGACCATCCGTTCCCGCTCACGGTTAAAGATGCAAAAGAACAGAAAGAAGCGGAAGAAAAACAGCGATATAAAAAGATGCGGGCAAAGATGATTGAATGGACGCAGCGCAAGAATGCAGAGCAGGAGTTGAAAGAGGATGGCTGACGAGGCTATTATCGAAACCCTGAAAATAGAAATAACGGGTGACAGCAGCGGTGCTGTTGACGGCGTTGAAAAGCTGATAAACACGCTCCAGAAAATCAAAGGGGCGACTACCGGCGGCAATAAAGGGCTGGATTCTTTGACTCAGACGCTCAACAAGGTAAATGAAGCCGTTTCAAAGATAAAGCCCAGCGCAATGCAGAAGCTGAAATATCTCAGCGAGGGGATAAAAGGGCTTTCCGACGTCGGCAAGATTAAATTCGGAAGAACCTCCGAGGGGATAATGGCTCTCGGCTATGCGGTCGACTCTTTAAAGGACGTTGATTTCACCAAACTTTCGGAAATGGCGGGGGGTGTCCAAACACTCAGTTCCGCCGGCAACATCAATCTTCCGAAAATGAGGTTCAGCGGTGCGTCGGGTGACAACACTGTCGAAAAATCTTTTGAGGGGATTTCAGGGGTTGTTTCCGGAACCGTCAGTGAAACTTCTTCAATGCTTGCTAAAATCACTGCGTCTTTCAAAAAGTTCGGTAAAGACGCGCTAACCGCGTTAAAAAAACCAAAAGAGGCTTTTAAGGATTTTCAAGCGGCAGCGACAAAGGCTTTTTCAAAAATCAAGAGTGCGGCGGCAACAACGGGCAAAGCTATAAAAGGATATTTTAAGGCATTGACCGCGCCTTTCCGCCCTCTTGTAGAAACACTATCCGGATTTGGAGATAAATTTAAAAATCTGTTCGCAATGTTTAACAAGCGGGCTATGTACCGCGCATTGAACAGCATTATATCGGCGATAACACAAGGCTTTAAAGAGGGAACGGAAAATGTTTATCAATACAGCAAGGCTATAAACGGTCGATTCGCCGATTCTATGGACAGGATGACAACCGCAATGCTGTATTTTAAAAACAGCATAGGCGCGGCGGTCGCTCCTATTCTGAATATGCTCGCTCCGGCAATCGACGTTATCGCAGACAAGTCGGTCGAGCTAATAAACACGTTTAACCAGCTCTTCGCTCGTCTTTCCGGCGCGAATACGTGGACGAGGGCTATAAGATACCCGAAAGAATATGCTGAAGCTGCCACGGATGCGACAGAGGCAAACGAGGAATTAAAGAAAACAATTCTCGGCTTCGATCAACTCAACGTGCTTCAGGATAACAGCACAAGCGACAGCGGAAACAGCAATACTGCCGACGATTATTCAAGGATGTTTGAGGAAGTCGCGCTGACAGCGGCGGAAAATCCGTTTGAGGGCTTTTTTACACCGTTTAAAGAGGCGTGGGCTAACGAAGGACAGAACACAATCGATGCGTTAAAGAAGTCGTTTGAGCAGGTCAAGGAGCTTATATCTGCCGTCAAGGAAAGTTATGATAAAGTCTGGCAAAACGGAACCGGTCAGCAGACGATAGAAACGATTTTGCGCATATTTCAGAACGTGGTCGGAACGGTCGGTAATCTTGCGGAGAGCCTTAAAAGAGCGTGGAAAGAAAACGAGACCGGAACCGGCATCGTTCAAGAGGCATGGGATATAT
Organism: uncultured Ruminococcus sp.; assembly: GCA_937910385.1. Classification (GTDB taxonomy): domain Bacteria; phylum Bacillota; class Clostridia; order Oscillospirales; family Ruminococcaceae; genus Ruminococcus. The sequence goes on from CALEPT010000135.1 coordinate 11,953, forward strand.
TCAATTCTGTTCTCGGCACTATTGAACGGATAACAGATGCAACAAAAAAGTGGGCTGAAAATCTGAATTTCTCGCCCTTGCTTGAGTCGATACATAATTTCCTTGAAAAAATCAAGCCGCTTGTGGACAATATCGGCAAGGCGTTTGAATGGGTATGGAATAACGTAATTCTTCCTGTTTCAAAATGGGCGGCGGAAGATCTTGCGCCAGCCGGTATTGACCTTATATCTGCGGCAATAGACTTATTGAACAGCGTCATAGAAAAGGCGAAACCGTTGCTCAAATGGTTATGGGATGAATTTTTTAAGCCTCTTAGTGAATGGGCAGGGGATAAGGTTGTTGATGCGCTTAAATCTATGACGGATCTGCTGAACGACCTGAATGATTTGTTAAGCGGAAAAACGTCATTCGGAGAGTTTATTGATCAGCTGTCATTCGGACAAGCTGTATTGCTCGGTGTCGCCGCTGCCGTCGGAATAGTCGTCGGTGCTTTTGTGGTTTTTCAGACAATATCCGCTATTGTTTCGGGAGTCGGAGCTGTCATTGGTTTTCTTACAAGCCCCATCGGGATAGCTGTTGCCGCAATCGCGGTCTTGATAGCAATCGGCGCGTTGCTCGTAACGCATTGGGAGGAAATAAAGACCGTTGCAATCAAAGTATGGACAGCTATCAAAGATTTCTTTAAGGATTTGGCTGAAAAGATAACAGACTTTGCGATGTCAGCTATTGACGGGCTGTTCGATTTTATGACGGATGCCTGGGATGGCATGATAAGCGTAGCAAAAGCGGCGTGGGGCGGTTTTAAAGACTTCTGGAGCGGGCTTTGGGATATTATCTCAAATGCCGCAAAAAACGTTTGGAATGCAATAAAAACATTCTTTTCCAACACTTGGGATAGCATTAAGAATACAGCGACTAATGTTTGGAATGCAATAAAA
>CALEPT010000136.1 GCA_937910385.1 uncultured Ruminococcus sp.
ACATGAAATTCTACGGCTCACGCACGCTGAGCCGTTTTTCGTAAAACATGAAATTCTGTGATAGTCCTCGCCCTGCCTTTATAAGCAGGGCTTTTTTGCGCCATATCAACGGCGCTTTCGTCAGATCTCATGCGGCTATAGTATCATATATTACCCTATATTCCGATATATTTCAAGATAAAAAAGCACCAGATATCAGACCGTTTTTCAGCCTGATATCTGGTGATAGTAGTAGATATGTAATTGTGTTTTTTCTGAGGGGGTCTGCGTATCAGGTGGCTGCATTTTAACGGAAACTGACCGTCAGCATTTTCCTGCTCCCTCCTGTGTGAGCCTCCCACCACGCTCTTGTCTGTGAGAACACCTTGTTTTTAACGGAAAACTGCCGTCACCCAACCTCTCCTGCTCCGCAGTGAAACAGTAAAATATAAAAACAGCCCATAAGATGCGCCATAATCCGCCCAATCTCGTAGCTACATTCAGCTCTCATCTTTGGGTAGTATATTCGTTGATTTATCTTCCGATAGGCGGTAACATGGTATCTGGAAACAGCGTAGTTTAGCGATTTTCACCCACAGCCCCTATCCTCAACTACCGCTGTTCAGAACCATACAGCGATCTGATGATAGCTAATGATAGGTAATGATAGCTCGACCGTGTGTCCATCTAATTTGTTATCGCTGTAAATCTCGCTGTAAATCGTTAAAGTGTGCGTGATGCACAAGAACAGGAGGAAATTATCATGAACGAAAGACTGAACGTATACCAGAGAAAAGACGGGCGCTTTGAGGGCAGACTCACCCTCGGCTTTACCGAAGGCAAGCGCAGCTACAAGGCGTTCTACGGCAAGACCGCCGAGGAGGTCACAGAGAAAATGCTCGAATTCCGCCGCACCGGTTCTGTGGCAGGTGTCCCTGCGGCGGCCCTTCCGCTTGCGCCTTCTTCGGTCACAGCTTCGACCGCCTCTACAAGCCCTCTCACAACTTCCACAGTTCTTAACCCCGCAATTGAAAAGATGACCTTCGGCACTGTTTACGCTGAATGGTTCTATTCCGTCACCTACCGTGTAAAAGAGTCCACCGCAGCCAGCTACACACATAAGGCAGACAAGCACGTCCTCCCTACATTCCGTGATACCCCAATTCTTGAAATCACCCAGTATTCGATCTACCAGTTTATCAAATCTCTGCAAGACAGCGGCTTATCAAATCGCTACATCTGCGATATTCTCGTCCTTGTGCAGTCGGTGTTCAGATACGCCGCTCGGACATACCGTATTTTCAACCCGATGGACGGACTCATCAAGCCGAGAACGCCGAAGCCGGAGCTGAATCTCCTGACTCCGGAGGAAGATGCAAAGCTGCTGAAAATCGTTGTCAAGAATCCGGATTCAACGATGTTAGGCATTGCGTTAGCACGCTTTACAGGGCTTAGAGTGGGCGAGGTCTGCGCCCTCCAATGGAGCGACATTGATTTTAACAGGCAGACACTGCGGGTCAGTAAAACGGTGCAGCGTGTGAGAATCACTGAGGGTGTTAGTGGTAAGAGCTATAACGAGTGGCTTGCTGGCGCTGATGAGAATCAGAATGCTGTCCGCAAGACAAAGCTGATCCTGACCGATCCGAAGAGTGAAACATCCAAGAGAGTGATCCCGATTCCACGCACACTTCTCGACTACATTAAAAAATTCTATACTGAGGAAACTGACGATGATACCTTTGTACTGTCGGGAACTTCTAAACCTCTCGAACCCCGCACGATGCAGATGCGTTTTGCGAGGGTGCTGGAAAAGGCGAATCTGCCCTCGGTGCATTTCCACAGCCTGAGACATTATTTCGCAAGCCTCTGCATTAAGCTCGGATTCGATGTCAAGGCGTTATCTGAAATCCTCGGACACAGCTCTGTAGAGATCACGCTGAACCGCTATGTGCATACTTCCTTTGATATGAAGGTGGAGTATATGAACAGGCTGAAGATGAAGTGATAATTGACAACTTGCACACGTTCCCGCACGCTACAGCTTGACTGCTGCACCATGTGGTCATTGCACAAGTTCCGCATCTGCTCCGTATCTGCTGCCGATTGCGGTTATCGTAGTCAAGTTGAGATTTAATATTGAATATTGAAGTGTGGTGGGCAGGATCGTTGAAAGTGACGAGTATTGTCACCAAAACAAATCAACGGCTATGAGCAATAACTCCACAACCGCCAAGACTCGTCAAAACGGAAATTGTCCGTCAGGTCTATTCAACATTATAATCACCTAATTGCCTATCGATCCATTCCATCAGCACATCGACAATGTAACTCTGTTCATCCTGATCCAGCACCTTTCCGGCAGGGATATGATGCCATTTTTCCAGACAGCTCCGGCAGCAGCAACCGGTAGCGTGCTGTGCAAGAAAGACGGGATGCCCCTTCATCGGTGTCTGCTTGCCATCGTGGTCGGGATTCTCCGCAGACAGCCGCTTGGCTACAAAGTCTATCGCGTGACGGCGTATCGATTCGGGAGCTGATACCGGATCGCATCTGCTGAACCTGTGCTGGGAATATAGCTGTATCCGGATCTTCTCGCTTGCTGCATCTGGATCTTCCGGTCGATGTGATAGACTTTTCCATCCTTCAGAAAAACAGCTCCGGTCTGCTTGAAGGTGAATGGCACGCCATTTCGGATACATTCACGCCGGACCTCTTGGATCCAGCGAAAGTCGCAGAGCCTTGCGTTCTCCCCGGACTCACCGCCGCAGGTGACATGCTCGATCTTACCCGATGCAAGGTATTGTTCCATGTGTATTTCTTCGAGCATCGGCTCACAGATCACCTCACGGTGCTTGATCGGGAGTTCGAGCAAGATCGGGAGCCTGTAGTCGGTTCGGTCCTGATTCTCACAGGTGCTGCAAATCGTCACATGCTCCCATCCGTCGCCCCAGTCCGGAGGGATACACTGCATGAATCGGTCAATCCGCTTGGTGATGATATGAAATTGCAGATCCTGTCGCTGCCGGATCATATCCCAGCATTCCTGCCGCCATTCATCCTCAGTATCCAGAAAGAAATCTGATGTCATGCAGGCAAACACGATTCCGTCAGCCGCAGTCAGTTTATACTCTCCTTGACGGTTCTTTTTCAGCGGAAGAGTAAAGTCGCCGGTTCTGGATACGACCGATGCATCTTTGCCGATGCTTTCATCGCGCCTGTAAACATAGCAATTCGCGCATCCCGGACTGATCTTATGGCAGCCGTGCCACGGGTTCCAGATCTGCATATGCTCCTCCTTTCTGTGACTTTACGGAGTATCGTGATTCTAAGGCTACATAGTTCTTCTCAATATTTCCATTGTTTTTTCATCTTCTGCTCCACGGCAAAACTTATCAAGCACTTTCTGAAAAACCGGCTGTTCCGGTGCTGCGTGTTTGAATAATGTCATGCAGGAGCGAACCTTGAAAGTATCAGGATAGCCGAAAACGCACATCGGGTCATCCGATTCGATATTCAGCAGCACTTCACATATCTCGATCAGCCTTGCTCCGAGGACAGGGTGTGCGTAGTAGTCCTCAGCTTCGGCTAAATCCTTGATTGAAAAGAACGCCGTTGTTCCGCTGCGTCCAAGCCCCTGAATCTGCGGAAACACATACCAGATCCAGTGCGAAACTTTGTATCCCTGCTTCATCTCGGACAGTGCTGTTGCATATGTTTCACCGAAACTGTAGCCGCTGCCCTGTGCGTCAATGAACTTCTGAAGGTCAGTACAGTATAGCTCTATACCGAGAGCACCATATTTCGCCTGATCTTCCCGGCTGTAGTACTCGTCCATGTGGTTGGAG
>CALEPT010000137.1 GCA_937910385.1 uncultured Ruminococcus sp.
ATTGTGCAAGTATACGAAATTTAGACCCAGCAGTTGCGGGGTTCTGAATAGTTACTGAAATTCAACAAAAATCCCTTTTGTTTTTGTCGGGATTGACAATTTTAAATCTTATATATCTGTATAGCTTGAATTTTTACGAATCATACAGTATAATAAAAAATATACTACTTTATAATGAGGTGTTTTTAGAAATGATACAACTTATTCCGGCTGTGATTATTGCTCTTCTTTCCGGAGTTGTTGCGGCAGGTGTTACTATTAATTACAGACTGCCTGTGAAGCGTGTTCCTTTCAAAAATATTATAAAACCAAAAGCTCCCGCAAATAAGAAAGCGCCTGCTGCATTTATGCTTGCAGCCGTCCTCACAGCGGTATGCTTTGCAGCTGTAATTATAGCGATATGCAGCTTTACGACAGTTGACAGGAATGTTTCAGCGGCAGCTATGATCTGCCTGTCACTTCTGGCTCAGGGGACAATGCTGACGTATATGCTCGGAAGTGAAAAACTTTTCACTGTGCTCAAGCGAGCTCTGTGCGCAGGTATCGTTCTGCTGCTTTGCGAGGTCTTTGTGTTTAATCTCAAGAGCTTCACAAAGGACAGATCAAGCATGGTTGTGGATCATGATTCGATACAAGTCGAAGGAAGTGCGGAATTTTCTGACGATAAGATCATCATTTCAAGCGATACTTCATTCATAATAGAGGCTCCGCCTGAGTACACCCATGGGATAGTTATTGACGCCGAGCAGAAAAAGCCCGAGGAAAGCATGCCCTTTGAGGTGACCGTTCAGATAAAGGACGATAATGCAAGGCTCAACTTTGAGACCGCTCAGGACAAGCTTTCAATGGCTGCCGGAACTCCGCTTTCATTTACTGTTAACCATTACGGAGAGTTCCGGGCGCTGAAGATACGTTTTTCAAATATAACCAAGCCTGTTACTATAAGTTCTATTACCCTGTACAGTGCGCTTCCGTTTGAATTTTCAACGCTGAGATTTTTGGTGCTTCTTGTAATAGTTGCCGCCATTATCGCGGTCAAGGAGTACGGGCTCGCGAATAAACGCTTCAATGAAAGGAAAGGCTCGCATATTCTGGCGGTCCAGATACTCATTCTGGTTTGTACCGTGAGCGCAGCCTTCTTGGTAAAGCCTGCGCAGTCTTCATTTGAATATGACCCCGACGCACAGCTTCTGAACGAGCCCTATTCTATGGTATTTGATGCATTCCAGAAAGGGCATACCTACCTTGATTTCAATCCTGAAAGCCAGCTTGAAGAGCTCGAAAACGTTTATGACCGCTCACTGCGCGACGAATCGGGAGTATTCGCTTTATGGGATTTTGCATATTATGATCAGCATTATTACTGTTATTTCGGCGTCGCTCCGGTCATTACATTCTATTATCCTTACTACTATATTACCGGAAAGCTGCCGACTCTGCACATGGCAACGGCGTTTTTCGGCATACTTTCTATATTCTTCTTCTGTCAGACCCTGCTTGCGCTGATAAAGGTATTCCACAGGCGACCGAATCTGCTGCTTCTCCTGCTTCTTATACCAGCCTGTGTCAGCTGCTTCGGTGCTTATTATATCATCAACGCCTCATCCTTGTACGCTCTGCCGGTAGCTTCGGGACTTTGCTATCTGTTCCTTTGCCTGTGGCTGGGAATCACCGCCTGCACTGCAAGAAAAAAGCTCAATAGACTGGCACTTCTGTTCATTTCGGGAGCCGCTCTTGCAGCATGTGTAGCTTCCCGTCCCGGAATGGCAGTAAGCTCGCTTGTGCTTGCTCCGCTTTTCCTCGGGATACTTCTCGATAAGAAGCAAAAGCTCGGCTACAGGCTGTCACAGGCGTGCTGCTTTATGGTACCCCTGCTTGCGGGAGTTTTCGCTGTGATGATGTACAATAAAGCCAGATTTGATTCACCGTTCGATTTCGGAGCTTCATATCAGCTTACAGTAAATGATATCCATGCAAATAAGGTGAGCGCTGTCGGTTTCTTCCCAATGCTCTATCATTATTTTCTTCAGCTTCCAAGACCAAAGAGCGTTTTTCCGTTCTTTGAACCTCAGTTCTGTAGTATCTACAATTACACCAAATCAATATATCAAGCCGATTGTATAGGAGTATTATCCTACGCTCTCGTGGCATTCGGCATTATATTCATGCCGATGGCGATACGCAGCAATAATTCCTCCTTCGGCACAAAGAGCTCAAAGCTGCGCAAGAACAGCTTTATCGTGCTTTGCCTGCTGTTTGCACTGTTTATAGCATGGGAGGACTTCTGTCTCGGCGGAGTTCATACACGCTACACGATAGATATTCTGCCGCTCCTCACAATGATGTCATTCCTTGTTATGCTGAGTGTTAACCGCAATCCGGAGAAAGCTCCGTTCAGATACAAGATGTCGGTTATAGCTCTTGCGGCAACATTCTGTATAGCATGGCTGTTTGTGATATCTCCGCGTGAGGCTAATATAATGAAAAACTGTCCGAATCTTTATGATACGATAGAGGATCTCGTTATTTTCTGGCAGTAAAACTGCTCAGCAGTATTACAAGTCCGTTAAGAGTGAATATAATAAAAACGGCTGTATCTCTACAGCCGTTTTCTTTTATCCGGGTCAGTATTCGATTCCCCTGCGGGCGGGCAAGCCGTTTTCATAGGGATGTCTGATAGATCTGATCTCGCTGTGGTAATCGGCAGCTTCGCAAAAAATCTGTGCAGGCTCTCTGCCGGTAAGCACAAGCTCAATATTTTCAGGGCAGTTGAGAACAAGATATTCCGCGCAGGAACGGTCAAGCAGACCTGTGTTGTATGCTCCGAAAAATTCATCTAAGACTATCATGTCAGCAGAGGCTTTTTCAATTATATTTTTTGCCTCCGAAAGCATTTCATTATGCCTTTTTAATACCGCTGATCTTTCTTCATCATTCATTTCAAATGTAAATTTATTGCATTCTTCACAGCAGCTGACTTTGATGCCGTCTATTGATCTGAGCAAGGCTATTTCCGAGGAGGTCCCGTTCTTAAGAAACTGGCAGAAGCATACAAGCATTCCTGCGCCTGCCGCACGTATCGCGATTCCGGTTGCAGCCGTAGTTTTTCCTTTTCCGTCACCGCTGTAAATATGTATCATTGATATCGTCCTTTCGATCCTGGGGTTGAAGCGTCTCACAGGGCTTATGAGGGATATGCTTCCGCTTGTTGGTTATGGCTATATTATATCATAAAAGCGCGGCGTTATGATATAATTGCCCGATTGCAGGGAGTGCTGTGGAACAGCACGTATCTGCAAGGGCGTTTTAATCAATTATAATGAATGCTCTGCATTCATTATATCATAGTAATGTTCATGAAAGCAATAAATTGCGGAGAAAATCTGAGTTTTTTGTTTCCTGAACGCAACATAACGGTGCGCCGAAGATAAAAAACCGGAAATATCACTCCGCGCCCGTTGCATTGTTCACGATTATGCGTTATAATTTTATTAAAAGGAGCTGATGGCATTGAAAACTGCATATCTGAAATATGATCCGGACAAAACCCTCTCCCACATAAGTCCTGAGATCTACGGACACTTTTCCGAACACCTCGGCAGGTGTATCTATAACGGAATATATGTCGGCAAAGACAGCGATATATCCAACATCAACGGTATAAGAAAAGATGCTGTCAATGCGCTGAAGGAGATAGGTATACCGGTTTTGCGCTGGCCGGGAGGCTGCTTTGCAGACGAGTATCACTGGCATGATGGTGTGGGATCAGAGCGCAAGCCCATACTAAATTCAAACTGGGGAAGAGTTTCTGAGGATAACAGCTTTGGTACCCATGAATTTTTTGAATTATGCGAATTGCTTGGGTGTAAGGCGTATATTGCAGGAAATATGGGCAGCGGTTCTGTTAAGGAGCTCTCCGAATGGATACAGTATATTACAGCTCCTGCCGATACTCCATTAGGCAGCGAGCGAAAAGCCAACGGGCACGAAGATCCGTGGACTCTGGAATATCTTGGTATAGGCAATGAGAACTGGGGCGGCGGAGGAAATATGCGTCCTGAGGCATACGCTGATCTTTATCGGCAATATCAGACATTTGCTAAAAATTACAATAACTATGATATGGTGAAGGTCGCCTGCGGTCCGAATTCCGACGATTATCATTGGACAGAAGGTATAATGCAGAGTTTGAAACCATGGCATACGGGAGCAATTTCACTCCACTATTATACCATTCCTACCGGAGAATGGTCGCACAAGGGTGACGCGGTCGATTTCTCTGAATATGAATACTACAGTACAATTGCTGCAAGCTTATACATGGACGAGCTTATCAACAGACATGGAACGATAATGGATAAGTACGATGATGAGCGAAAAATAAAGCTTATCATTGATGAATGGGGCTGTTGGTATGATGTTGAGAAGGGTACTGAGCCGGGATTTCTATATCAGCAGAATACAATGCGTGACGCTATTGTTGCGGCTATCAATCTCAATATCTTCAACAATCACTCTGACAGAGTTATCATGGCTAATCTGGCGCAGACTATGAACGTTTTGCAGGCAGTTCTGCTCAGCGACGGCGAAAGTCTTGTTAAAACTCCTACGTGGCAGGTTTTCAGGCTGTTCCTGCCTCATCACGGTGCGGAGCTTGTGAGGACTTCATGCGCGGTTCCGTTCATTACCAATGATGATATTGAGATACCGCAGATAAGCTGCTCAATGTCAAAGAAAAACGATGAATTGTTTCTGACTTTATCTAACATCTCACTTGACGAGCCATGCTCAATGCTCATTGACTCTGAAAAAAGTGGGATAAGCTTTGCCTCGGCTCAGATAATAACTGCAGATGTACATAGCTTCAACGACTTTGGCAAAGAAGAAAATGTCTGCATACATGACTACAGCGGCTTCAATATCACAGACGGAAAATTAACGCTTGAGCTGCCGCCGTGCTCGGTGGTCTCCGTGAAAATATGCGGGTGAAGAAATAATATAAAAGGAAGCATCCTTTTATGAATCCATATGAAATTCGTGCGCGGAAAAATCACGTCCTACATACCGATCGTTGGGACAGTCAAGATAAGACTTTGCACCGCTCCGTATATTTTATGTGCGATATACGGATCATTCATCGTATATAGGTGGATCCCGTCGATATCTTCTGCAACGAGGTCTGTGATCTGGTCAACAGCATATGCGATACCGGCATCTCGCAGGGCTGTCGGATTATCTCCATAGCGTTCAAGAATACGTACAAATTTTGTTGGCAGTTTAACCTTGCAAAGCTTCACCATTCGTTCGATCTGTCGTTTATTTGTGACCGGCATAATGCCTGCTTCGATCGGTACATTTATCCCTGCGAGCCGGGCATTTTCACGAAAAGCATAGAAGTCGCTGTTATCAAGAAATAGCTGCGTTATCAGGTGATCTACACCGCAATCGACCTTGTTTTTGAGATGGTCGATATCATCGGCAGCATTTGTGCTTTCGGGGTGTGTTTCGGGGTAGCATGCGGCGATGATATTAAAGTCATAATTTTCACGAATGAAAGTAACGAGCTCATTTGCATGGCGGAAATCACCTGCTGCCTCACTGCCTTGGGGGATATCTCCGCGCAGAGCGAGTACGTTTTCGATTCCGTTTGCCTTTATGCAGTCAAGTATATTTGATGCTTGTGCTTTCGTCAGATTGATGCAAGGCAGATGTGCAACACTGTTCATGCCGTATTTCGTGATAATATCCGAGGCGATCTGAATCGTTCTGCAGCCGTTTTTACCGCCTCCGGCACCGTAGGTCACGCTTATGAAGTCGGGACAGATATCCGACAGCTGTTCGAGAGTGCTATAAATAACACTCTCGTCAGAATCAGGTTTCGGAGGAAATATCTCCAGCGAAAACACCGTTTTGTCCTTGAAAATATCAGCTGTTCTCATTTCGTGCCTCTTTTGCTGCTGCAACGAGATTTTTAAGGCTTGGTACAGTTTCTTCATTGCCTCTTGTTTTCAGTCCGCAGTCGGGATTTACCCACAGCTTGGAAACAGGAATGCGCTCTGTCATCTTGTTGATAGCCGTCTTTATTTCCTCCTTGGACGGAACTCTCGGCGAATGAATGTCATAAACGCCGGGACCTACTTCTGTGCGGAAGTTATTTTCTTTCAGAACATCGAGGATAGTCAGGTCGGAGCGCGAAGCTTCAAAGGTGATAACATCTGCGTCCATATCATCAATGTCCTTGATGATGTCGGCAAATTCGCTGTAACACATATGAGTATGTATCTGCGTTTCGGGTCTCACACCGCTGTGAACGTATCTGAAGGCAGGGATGGCCCAGTCAAGATAGTCCTCTCTCCAGTCAGACTTGCGCAGCGGAAGCTTTTCACGCAGAGCAGCTTCATCGACCTGAATGATGCTGATGCCGTTTGCTTCAAGGTCAAGTACCTCCTCGCGGATAGCAAGCGCTATCTGGAAAGCGCTCTCCTTCAGGGAAATGTCCTCGCGCGGGAACGACCAGTTGAGAATTGTAACAGGACCTGTGAGCATGCCCTTCATCGGCTTGTCGGTCAGACTCTGTGCGTACTTCGACCATCTCACGGTCATGGGCTTCGCCCTGGAAATATCGCCCCATACAACAGGGGGCTTCACGCAGCGGGTACCGTAAGACTGTACCCATGCTTTTTCTGTGAAGATGTAACCATTAAGGCACTCGCCAAAATATTCTACCATGTCGTTGCGCTCGAATTCACCGTGAACGAGAACATCAAGACCGATCTCCTCCTGCAATGCAACACACTCCGCTATCTTCTCCTTGATAAATTGCTCATATTCAGCTTCGGTTATTTCGCCCTTGCGGAATGCGGAGCGGTTCGCCTTTACCTCGGCAGTCTGGGGGAATGAACCGATAGTAGTCGTCGGGAAAAGCGGCATATCAAAGCGTGCCTTCTGAATTTTCTCACGCTCTGCAAATTCGGGAAGTCTTACAAAATCGCTGTCGGTAAGCTGAGCGACCTTTTCTCTTACGGCAGGATTTCCACCGCTCCTCGGCTCGCTGTGGAGTGCCGCATTCAGGCGGTATTCCTTGGTTTCGATGGGATCTTCCGAATCAAATATAATTTTCAGCTCCGCAAGCTCGCCAAGTTTTTCTTCTGCATAGGCAAAGTGCTTTTTATAGCTTTCAGGCAGCTTAGTTTCATTTGCAAGCGTGCAGGGAACGTGAATGAGCGAGCAAGACGTGTTCAGCACGATGCTCTGCACATACTTTTTCAGTTCAAGAACGGCAAATGTGGTGTGCCCGTAGTTGTTTCGCCAGATGTTCTTACCGTTAACAACGCCTGCGAACAGCACCTTATCCTTCGGGAAACCGTTTGCCCTGACAAGTTCAAGGGACTTTTTACCCTCTACAAGATCAAGTCCGATACCGTCAAAATTCAGTTCACAGATCTCGTTATAGCAGTCGCGTACATCTCCGAAATAGGTCTGCAAGAGCACTTTTACGCCGTACTTGTTTGCGAGTATCTTCTCATAGAGCGACACAAAAAGCGCAGTATCCTCAGTGGTCATGTCCTTTACAAGTGAAGGCTCGTCAAGCTGTACCCACTCTGCACCGAGCTCGCCGAATCTGCGCAGCAGCTCCGAATAAGCCGCAGCAGCGGAGTCCACAAAATCGGCGGCTGCCTTTGTACCTGTATATCTTGCCAGTTTAAGGAAAGTGTACGCACCGATGACAACGGGCTTGGTTTTTACGCCGTTCTCTAAAGCTTCACTGAACAGGTCAAAGGGCTTCGTGCCAACCAGCTTTATATCCGTTGTATCGTCTATCTCAGGCACCATGTAGTGGTAGTTGGTGTTGTACCACTTTTTCATTGCAAGTGCCTTGACGTCACCCTTTTTGCCCTGATATCCTCTTGCGGCTGCAAAGTATGTATCGAGCGAGGGAAGTCCGAGGGCGGTATATCTTTTGGGAACAGCATTCAGCAGAAAAGCCGTGTCGAGCACTCCGTCATAGAACGAAAAATCGTTTGACGGGATAAAGTCGAGTCCGCTGTTCTTCTGTAAATTCAGGTTATGCAGTCGTATCTCCTTTGCTGTCTGTTCCAGTTCGGCAGCGGTAATTTCGCCTCTGAAGTATTTTTCGCTTGCGAATTTCAGTTCACGAAGATTGCCGATTCTCGGGTATCCGATGATCGATGTGTTCATTTCCTATTCCTCCAGTATGTTTAGTCGATATACCCATTATATCACATCTGTCGGAAATGCGTTAATATCAAAAAATCATAACAAGCCATAGCTAAAAGCTATATCAGAGAGAATAGTTTGCGATATATCTGTTCAAATGCTCCAAATATCGCTGTGTCATGGCGTTTATTGGTCTGTCTGTAGTAGTGATGTAGCCTATTTCCATTTGCTCATCGCTTTCAAGTGGAATTGCGACAATGTTATCGCCGTTAAGATCTGTACTCAGGATCCCTGACGAAATAGTGTAGCCATCGAGTCCGATCAGAAGATTAAACAGCGTTGCTCTGTCCGATACTACGATATTTTTCGGACTTTCAGCGGTGATGTGCAGTTCCTCTGCAAAATAAAAGGAATTCTTTACTCCCTGATCGTAGGTAAGCCGAGGATATTCTTTCAGATCCTCCAATGTTACGCTTTTTCGTCCAACAAGTGGATTTTGTCGGCTGACAAAAACATGCGGTCTCGCCGTGAACAGCTTTATAAACTGTATTTCCTCGTTTTGCAGAATATGGCGAATCACTTCGCGATTGAAGTTGCTTAAAAAGAGGATACCTATATCGCTGCGGTGAGTTCTTACATCCTCGATGATCTCGGTGGTTTTCAGTTCACGCAGAGTAAACTCATATTTGTTCCTGCCATATTCACGGACGAGTTCTACAAATGCGTTCACCACAAAAGCATAATGCTGTGACGATACTGCAAACACTCTTCTTGGCGGCGGTGCGGCTTTATACTCATTTTCAAGCAGTTCTGTCTGCTCGACTATCTGCCTTGCATATGAAAGGAATTTTGTGCCGTCCTCAGAAAGATACACGCCCCTGTTGCTGCGGTTGAAAATGGTTATTCCCATTTCCTTTTCAAGCTCGGCGACAGATTTTGAAAGACTCGGCTGAGCGATAAAAAGCCTCTGTGCTGCCATTGTGATCGAGCCTGTTTCTGCTATTTCTATTATGTATTTTAGCTGTTGTAATGTCATTTTTTCTCCTGTTTTATTGTTAAAGTTGATCGGGTTCTGATCCTCAAAAACGGATCATGTCCGGCGGAAAGAACGAACCTCCCCTGATTTTAGGCAGAATAGTCTGATCAAAGCCTCCTGTAGGACTTTTATCATGCTTGAGCTTAAACAGCGTGTCATCAAGCAGGGTTCGATTTTTATTTATTTTACCATGAATTTATTGAAATTACAATAAAAATTCTTGGTTTTGTATATAACTTCTCTTTAGATGCAAGGGATAAAGAATGCTGAATATGATGCAAAAACCGCTTAGAAGGCTATTCTAAGCGGTTGTATTTACCGGAAAATATTCAGTTTCCTTTTAGATGCTAATGATATTTTCTCGCACCGATGATTTTCATGCAGCGCAAATCATCATATACATACTGCAATGCTGGACAGTGCGATGTCAGCGGTCATCTCACCGGCAGAGGCTCTTGCATTCATGTTTGCAACAACGTTCAATATTCCTTGCCTTATGGCTCTTTCCACGACTTACAAAGAATCGCACTCGCTGAAATGGACGGTAAAGGTCGCACTGTTCTATATCTGCAACTCGCTTGTGCTTTCATTTATCGTTTATCATAATGCAAATATCTTTATGTGATCAATATATTCAAAACAGGCTTTTCGGAACGTTTCCGGAAAGCCTGTTTTTTGAAATGGCTCTAAGTGAAGTCCTGCATTATCACACAGCTTATTTATGTCATTTATGCCATAAATAACTGATAACCTCATCTTAAGTAATAATGAAAAGCGCAATAAACATCACAGCGTTTGCTATATTCCCGCCTCCTGCTATTCTGAACAGCGATATGATAAAGAATAACGGCAATGTATTAAAAATGCAAGCCCACCTCGGCAAAGACGTAGTACCTGTTATTACTGCTATAAAGAAAGTGACCGCGAATATAAGCAAACCGATATAGCATACGATCATTGTTGCAGATGTTTTCTTGAAAAAGTCCAGTATTATTTTTCTTGCATTTTCGGTGCATCCAAGTCTGATATAGAACCATTCGACCAGACCGCAGATTGCATGATGCGGTATAACACAGGTAATAAACAGGACAGCCCCGATAATCATAATAGCAGCATAAACATTTGAAAACTGCCGCATCCATTCGCATAAAGCCAGAAATCCGCAGAACGACATTATCAATGCCAAGATACCAAGTACGATTGAACACATCGGTCTTTTCAGCGGCATACCTTCTAATAGTTCTGAAAGCTTTTCGTTATCGTTCAGCTGTTTCGCTGAAAATCTGCCGTTAGGCGTATATGTGATCAAACAGTCACAGTACCAACAAAGCACATGGCCGAAAAAAGCGATCAGTAACAGTATTCTTATCATCATTTTCTCCTCTTCCACGGGATGCAACGGTTTACACACTTGCAGTAATCCTCATATTACTGATTGTAAAGCTCATTGCCATGATCCTCTATAAATCATTTATTATCTATCAAATTTCAATAGCTTCTTAGTAATGTAATAAGTTACCACAGAAATTACTATTCCTACGATAATTACAACCGGAAATGCCCATGCAGGACTGCAGCTCATCAATGTTTCTGCGTAACCATTCGGCATTTCTTCGACGGCACACTCATAGGTATAATCCCGATTGAACCATATCTGCCCGTAATATCCAAATGTCGAAAAAGCCATTATTACAGCAGCGATCATATTGCCTGTTGAGTTATATTTAAACATTAAACGCACACACTCTGCAAGAATTGCAATAAAAATGACGGGGATACAATGCCACATATTCGCATCCTGAATTGCAAAGAAAGTGAAAAGCATTCCAAGTGACAGGCAAACGGCAGCTCCAAACGCCTTAATTTGATCAAAGGCTTTAGCTGCTACGCCTGTTACAAGTAATCCTGCGGTGATCTGATAGCAAACAAATAAAAATGGATGTATCGAGCCCAACACACAAACGATCACTGACATCACTACATACATTACAACATACATTACCATCCACAGTGCGTTCTTCTTACTCCATTTGTTTTCTTGTTTCATATTCATTTCTCCTTATTAAAATAATTTTGTATCAATCGCAGTACCTCATCAAATGCAGGCTTGCAGCCTGAAACAAAGTATCGCAGCGCATATCAGTGGTGAATTCCTTTTCAAACATGAATGATGCGTTTCACTCCTGTTTTTCGGAAGATCTCAGCATAACTTGGTGCAAATGCGTACAGCTTTTCTGCACTCACGTATGCTGCGGTCAGACCGCCTGCAAGCAGTAATACTGCCACAGCCTTAAATCAGTATTTTCATAACAGATCACCTGCTTTTTTGAAAATACAAACGCAATTACAACGTAGCATATCAACATAATAATACTTTTTTGAGGTGTTGTTTTCTGTTATATCCGAATTGCTTCTAACCTGCACAGCATTCGGTTTCAAGAAAAAATTCACAAAGAAGTTTGTTTTAGTCAGCAGCAAGCCTGCAAATACAAAGTACTGTATGCCGCAGATCATCATAACAGCATTTACATCACTGAGACTACTTCCGAATGTCAGCAATGCAAGAACAGCACCAAACAGTCCGATAAAAGTCAAAGCACCGAATCTACGCAAAAGACGTACAGCAGAAAGCATCCTGACCAGCTTTGCAATGCGTTTGCTTATCAGCTCTATAATACCGATATCATCAGAATCAGAAGTACGTAATCAGCAGCTGTCAAAAGTATAGTAGGAATTGTTCGTATTTTCAAGTTAGCAGATGCAAACTCCTTTTTTATTATATCACGCTCCGCGTTACATTTCAAGTTGTTTTGAAAAAAACATCAATGGCCAATCTCGAATTTTATAAGTTATAACTGATAAAAGTCTAAAATATATATTAATTATCAGTTATAACTGTGATTAGTGTTCTGGAACAGATACCCTATAACTTCCCTAAGTATGTTGTTTCTATGGATGAGCTTGATTTTAGCAGAAACGGAATAAAACACATGAGCATAAGGAATTTTCTTTTGAACGGCTCTTGACAATTTGCGATTTCGTGGTAAACCCGCTTAAAACAATTTGCGAAAATGGCTGCTGACAAAATCCAATTATGGATTTGTTGAAAAACGCAGCGAGTTATCCTATGCAAGAATAGTCTAAACTGTTTAGGGCACAGTGCAAAATTGTTTTAACAAAGCTCTTGATTAAATCGCTCTGTTGTGGTATAATAACTACACTAAACGAAAGGAGGCGGTAACATGACATATGAACTGCGGCACTTTGATACTCCGCTAATGAGGTTCACAGCGACTGAGGATACAAGCATGCCCGAGATAGAAATACTCTGGGTGAACGAAGAAAAGAAGGCGTTACTGCCTCTTGATATGAATATTGACGGCGACAGCGTTTCGCGTTGGCTGAGGCATAGGACTATACCGAAGAATCGTGCATACGTCCACAGCTTTCTCAGCAAGTGCGGACTCAACCTCAATCGTCCTATGAGCATACTCAGCGTATCAAAGGGACTGTCGCTGAACGACTGCTACTGGGTGGTTGAGGAAGGCTTTAAGGGCAGCTTTGCCGAGTACAACCTTTATGATAACAGATTCAGCAGAGTGCTGGGACTTATCGCCTTCACAGGCTATGGCAGCTCTGTGAGAACATCTCTGGCATCCTGTCCGGAGTTCACTACAAATGGAATGCTCCCCAAGTGCTGGCGCAGAGAAAGCGGTGCTATCAGGCTTTACAAAGGCGGAACAAGCGGAGCTTCAAATAAAGGCAATGAACCATATTCGGAATTTTATGCTACTCAGATAGCAGATTCTCTGGGTATCAACGCTATCTCCTACGGACTGTCAAAATGGCAGGGTGAACTGTGCTCCACCTGCGAACTGTTCACAAGCAAGGATTATTCATTTATGCCTATCGGCAGACTGGTCACAAAAGGCGGTATGAAAGCTGTCCGTGAGTATTACAAGTCGCTGGACGAGGAGTTCATAAATGCGCTTGATGATATGCTGGTGCTTGACGCAATAATTTGCAACGTAGACAGACATTTCGGAAACTTCGGATTTCTGGTGGATAACCGCGCTAACAAGATAGCCGCTCCTGCACCTCTGTTCGACCACGGCAATTCGCTTTTCAATCTTGCAGGCAGAGATGACCTTGCCTCAGGTACAGCACTCAGCGATTATGCGGATACGCTCGTCCCATGCGTGTATGATGACTTCATCGGCACTGCTAAACAGGTGCTTACCAACAGGCACAGAGACGGACTTCGCAGGCTGCTCGACTTCCGCTTCAAGCGTCATTCAAGATACAATCTCGATAGTAAGCGACTGAAGCTCATCGAGGAGCAGATACACAAACGTGCAAAGGAATTGCTGATATAAGGCAAATAATCAAATTGAAGGGAGGCTTTGCTATGTATTATGTAATGAACAAAGACCGTATTATAGCGGAATTTGACTATAATAAAAATGAGCTTGGCACAGCTGTACCGAAGCTTATCTCAGGCAGCCTTCCCGAAATATACGGTGATATGAAGCTGAAAAGCTGGCTCGAAACTCGCCGAAGTGCAAAGCACCGTGCAGAGATAGCAAAGCTGCTGCGAAGTCTCGGAATGACCGACATAAAGAGCTTTATTGACGTATCCCTCGGACTGACTCTCACAGATACGCTGTGGGTAAAGGAAGAGCATTCCAACAGCAAGTGGGCTGATGTCAACCTCTACGACAACGAGTTCAGCGAAATCGTATCCCAGACCGCATTCATGGGCGGTATATCCGACCTGAGCTTTAAGACCACTTCTCCCGAATACGGCACTGACGGAATGCTTCCCAAGTGCTGGGTGCGGCGTCCCGATGGAGTTTATCTGCTCAAAGGCGGCACAAAAGGATTTGATGGTGCAGGCTATGAGCCATATTCCGAATATTTTGTCTCACAGTTTGAAAATGCTCTCGGAATAGAACATATTGAATACGACCTCGACCGCTATCACGACAGGATCGTCAGCACCTGCAAGCTGATAACCTCAAAAGAAGTCAGCATGATACCTTCGGTGTATTATTTCAAGAATTGCTCTGAACTGCCTGAATACCTCGATATTGCGGACAAACTGGGTGCAGGTGAAAAGCTGCGCGATATGCTTGTGCTTGATGCTCTGACCTGCAACTATGACAGGCATCTGAACAACATTCAGTTCCTTGTTGATTCGGATACTTACGAAATAATACGCCTTGCTCCTGTTTTCGATAATGGTATGGGACTTTGCAGTCATTGCAAAAATGAATCTGCCGACGATTTTATCGAATACGGAAACAACCACGTTCCTTTTGCTTATTATAGCTTTGACGATCACATTCCAGCTCTTATGAGCGATGATATGTATCGCAGGCTCAATGATATCAAGGACTTTCACTTTGTAAACCACAGCGGCTATCCTGTTTCTTCCGAAAGGCTGTCGGCCTTGAATGGTTTTATTAAGCACAGGATAGGCAAGCTGCTTGAATTGTATAATGCATAAAATAGCCGCAGGGATTACCCTGCGGCTTATGTTTATTGTATTCTGCGCCTTATAACTGACTTCATGAAATCATCTCCGCCGCCGTATACTTCGGTAGTTAATTTACCGTATTTTATTATCTCAAACTCACCCATATCGACAAGCTGTCTTATTCTGCAAGTTATAAACATCAAATGTCTTGGAAGAATTTTGCTGATTATTTCGTATACTATCTGGGAAACTCTTATATCTTCCGTTCCAGCCGCTTTAAAAATCTTGTCATCAATATAGTCTGCAGGCAGACTTACAACCTTCCCGTCAATTATTGATCTAAGTGCAGCGTTTTCTTCCTTGAGATGCTGCAATTCAGACATATATTTTGTCTTTTCTTCACCTGTTATCATATGTCTTTCAAACGGCTGGAAATCAACAGCCTCTTCATCAGAATGATACTCGTCAAAAAAGGCTCCATGGTCACAAAGGTAAATTGACACGCCTTTCTGACTTAACCATTCAACGGAAGCAAGCATACCAAGATAGCGGTCTGTATCAGAAGTTGAGAACCAAATGCACACTTCATTATCCTTTTTGATAAGCTTTTTCAGTTCCCTGATATCGTCAGATACAATGCTGCTCCACTCATCATAGTACAAATCATAAGTAACTCTTCGGGAGCTTACTGAAAATGGCTCTTTAATATTTCCAGTATGAAGTCCAAAACTCAACGAAATAAATTGCTCGTTATCAATTCCGAATTCTTTGGCATATAGCTTTGACGTACCAGCGTCTGAGCTACTAAAAAACAGATTTATCATTTTTACACCTCATTTCAGCTCCCAGCCATTGTCGCCGTGGTATATCATCAGCTTTGTCATACCGCCGTCAATGCAGATATTCTCACCGGTGATGAAGCCTGCCTTGTCGGAGCAGAGAAACATGACCATATTGGCAATATCCAACGGATTCCCCACACGTCCGCAGGGCTGCTGATAGGCGTCGGGGCCTTCATATACCTTGTAGGACGTATCTATCCAGCCGGGAGAAATAGAGTTCTCACGCACCTTCCCTGCAAGGCTCACCGCAAGTGCGTGAGTGAGGGCAGCTATACCGCCTTTAGCCGCAGTGTAGCTCTCGGTCTGCGGCTGACTCATACGGTCCCGGGAGGAGGAAATATTGATGATACTGCCGCCCTTGTTGAAATGCGGAGCGAACAGCTTTGACAGGTAAAACGGCGCAGTTACTCCAACCGCGAGAGCGTACTGAAACTCCTCATAGCTGCACTCGTCAATGCCCTTCATCAGCGGCAGAGCGTTGTTGACCAGAAAGTCGATGTGTCCGTGCTTTGCAATGACTTCCGCCGCAAACCTTTCAAGCACAGTCTTGTCGGAAATATCGCCGATGAAGTGGTCTCCCTCAGCCTTGTCGATAACGCAAATCACCGCTCCGTTTCTGCGGAATTCCTCGGCTATACACTTGCCGATACCATTTGCGCCGCCTGTTACTACGACTACTTTGTTTTTGAACATATATTGTACCTCTAATCTTCAGGCAGTGAAGGAACTACTGTAAAATCAGCAGTTTCAGAACAGAATGTATACATAGGGACACCAAAGCTACCATTTTTTCCAATACATTTGGATACTGTTTCTATGAAAAATTCACACCATTCTTGTGATGGAGTGTCTGCATTGGGAACCTCAGGAGTTATCCATAACCCACCCTTTGTTTGCATAGTTGTCGTATTTAGTACCATACCAACAGAAGAATCATAGAAATCAAAAGTTCCAATAAAAACAGTGTCGTTTTCATCCATATCAATATCTGATTTTAAATTATCAGGCACATCGCCAAGCACTATCATCATTCTACCTATTATCCTGCCATTCTCCTCTTCAAATTGCTCAATAACGCCTTGTTCAGACAAGACTTCTTCAATACGGTCAAATAGCTCCTTATCTGCTAACATATTATCAGCTCCTTTTCTCTTTGGCATTGTAATTTATTTCGTTATTCACTTTTGACTACCTCTCCGGTCCAGTCGATAATTCCGCCGAACTCGTAAATGTGGGTATATCCCATATCAGCCAGCTTCTGCGAAGCCTCCTTGCTGCGCCGACCGCTTCGGCAGTATATGAGAATGACCTGGTCGAGGTCGGGCAATTCCTTTGGCTGCTCCGTACCGATAGACTCGTTCGGAATAAGTATCGCACCGGGGATATGACCGCTGTCGTACTCGTCCTGCCGCCGTACATCGACGATAATGTGCCCGTCGTCAGCCTGCATCATTTCCTTAGCTTTTTCCTGCGTTATCTGCTGATAGGTCGCCGCCGCAGAATCCATTGTTATCTGTACTTCCGACTGAGCACTTTCCGACGAACTTGCCCCATTGCCGCAGGCTGTCAGCAGCATACATAATACGGCGAAAACAGCAAGAGTTGCTCTCCGTGCTTTTGAGTTTCTCATAACAGGTGCATTCTTTCTTATAGTTCTTTAAGCTTCCCGTCCACAAAGTAATAAATATTCTCTTTCTTATACCCATATTTCGAGCCCTTGACGCTGATATGCGGCTCAAAAGTGAAATAATCCACTGACGAAAGCAGTGCAGTGTTGCCATTTTCAATGTAAATACGGTCGTTTTTGTCCTTTACGATCGAGTGACCGAGATTGCCGAGAAAGTCAAGGTTGATAAATCCGCGGTCGGTTATCAGCTGATTGATATGGAAATACAGCTCCTCAAATGTGGTCTTCGGAGTGGCAAATCTGAGCAGTTCAGCGTGAAGCTCCTTCTCCATAAGCAAACCGTTCCGCCACTCATCGCTGCGGATACTGCTTATATCATCGACTACTTTGCCGTCCTCGAGAATTATCGTTCTTGCATAGTCTCCCCATATATTATCATTCTGCGGACTGAGGTCGATCGTTATGATGTCATCCGCAGCGATAAGTCTGTCGGAGGTCACATACTCCCTGCCGGAGACTGATACTGTGGTCTCGTCACCTGAGAATACAAATGCACCAATGTCCCAGTACCAGAACGAGTCTGCTCCCAACGCAAGCATTTTATCCTCGCAGAGGCGACGCACCTCGGTCAGCTTCATACCTGTATGTATCTCATTTTTTATGTATTCTATCGTGTCTTTCGCTATTTTCTGGACTTCGGAGTATTTCATAACAAACGCCTTCTTCCTATTCCGAGGTAATTCCGATAATTACATTCTATCATTTTATCTGCAATAATGCAATGGTCAGTTGAAGAAATAATTGCTGATCCGGTGTTATAAATGAAAGAACCCTGTAATCAGGCACAAATTTGCTCTGGTCACAGGGATATTGTTATTTTATTTCCTGTTCAAGGTCATCAAACTCGGGCGAACTGAAAAACTCGCCTAAAGTCATATCTAATCCGTCACATAGAATTTTTATCGTAGTTATAGAAGCATTTTTTCGTTCAGGATTAAGGAGACTGTAAACCGTTGACGGTGTCACACCTGAGAGATTTGCCAGTTCATTTGCCGCTATACCTCTGTCTTTACATATGCTCTTTAGTCTCTGAACAACTGCTTCCTTTACAACTGACATATTCCTCACCACCATCTATTATTTCTTTTATTATACAAATTATTACGCTTCTGCGTGTACGCACTTGCGTATATAATAAGATAATGGTATAATAAGAAAAATAGAATTGGAAGGTGAACGAATTGACTTGTACGATCATATCAACAGGCGAGGAACTGAACTTCGTCTGCAAAAATGAAAATGAACCTCCATATCCCGAGATAAAAGCAAAGCTCCGTGAGAAGATATGGGAGCTTTACTGCAAGGGATATGACAGGTTCTGGGTAAACTGTGAGTATGGAGTGCCGCTGTGGTGCGGAGAGATAATAACAGCACTGGCTATGTACAACGACATTGAGCTGAACGTCGCCATGCCCTATGAGGAGCAATCTACAAACTGGGTAGAGGAGCACCGTGACCTTTTTTTCAGACTTCACGCTGAATCGGATAATGTTGCAATCGTTTCACATCACTACACCGATAAATGCTATGACCTCGCAGATGAGCATATGATAGATGATTCCGACCTGCTGCTTGTAGTCGGAACACACACCGAATGTTATGGAGCTTCTTACGGTGGACAACTATTCTGTCGATAAGCTCATTGAGTACATCAGCATTGAGTTCCTTTATATCCGTATAACTGTCAATTACTTTTGTAAATTTATCGGCGGCATCGGATCTGGCTTTGAGCGTTGTGATCTCATATGTCAGTTCGGGTATAGACTTTTTGAGTTCTGCCTGTTCTTTCTCAAATGTTTTTGTCATCTGTGCGTAGCGATCATCTGAGATCTTTCCGAGTGCATTATCTTCATAGAGCTTGTTGAGCAGGCGGTCTATCTCAGCTATTCTGCCCTGTGCTTTTTCGAGCTCATGTTCAAGCTGTATTACCTTCTTTGCACTGCTGTCACTGCACTTGTTGTCGAGGAATGACCTGAACTCATCCTTATTTTTACGATATGACTTCAGCACTCTCCGGATATCTTTCAGCACAAGCTTGTACACCACATCGTATGCCTGCGATAGTCGGTATCTCTCCGATACGTCCGCCGCCTGCAATGAACATTACCGACCCGAGTATGACACAGCATACATCGGTGCAGATGCGGATGAACTTGCCTATTTTCCACTTGTTAGCCATTATCAGGGCAACTGCATCATAGGTTGAAACTCCGAGGTCGGCAACGATATTTTTACATCTCCTACGGATAGTTCTATTTTCTCTGCTGCAGTTTCTGTTCCTGCGATCGGTTCTACAGGCACTATGTCATGCTGTTCGATCTCATTACATACCGCCTGCCGCATTCGTTTCAGACGGTAGTAATATGTCTTGAGATTGATCCCGTTCTCCTTGCACCAGTCGGTTACAGTAAGACCACTTTCGTTTCTGCTTCTCACCATTTCCGCCCATTGTGCCAGTTTTACTTCTTTTTTTACCTTTGCTATCTCATTCATTCCAATCAACTCCAGTTAGACTTCTTTGCTTACTTCTAGTTTAGTCTATTTGGACTTCGTTGGATAGGGTGGTTTCTTTTTAGGCGGTTACGATACATGGACGATTGACAAGATAAAAGATAGGACAAATAAGATTGTCAAAATATTGCTTGAAATGTATAAGTGGTAAGCAAATTTGGTGAGATACAATTATCATGGAAATAGCAGTCTATCATTTCCTGATACATATTGAAAAATCTTGCGTCAAGCATCATCATTCCGTTATTATACATCTTTGTATTTTTCTCGTTCATCTTCAAAACCTCCGTCCTTTCAAAATACTGATGATACATTCCACAAGCTTGAGTACTAGCAGAATAGAATGTTGATGATGCGATAATTCTTCAGAAAGAATTTCTGTATAAGCACACTCATACCACTCCATGTGAGCGTTGTAAATCTGCCAAGTGTTGCAATTAACAGCTCAGCAATCATAAGCTCTGTCAGCGATGATAATCGTTGACGATGTACTTCATCATATAGAGAATAGTCGGCAGCGCAGCTATACATAATACAAACACCGCACATATAAGCTGCCCCACATAATACCTCGTGAAGATGCCGAAAAACAATGGCCTGCCATTTTCACTCATAGTTCGTCATCGTGTTTAATGCAAGGATATTACCTGAATCCGGTGTGAACGCATTGATTACACAATAAAAAACATATTGCCTTCACTCTTACATTGATGAAAGATTTATAGCTGATTTTAGTTCCCCACCTTAGAAGTTTTCTGCTGATATCACTTAAGTAATTGTATTTTATATATCATATAGACAAAGGAGGAGAAAAAATGGAATATCATCCCTATTCAAAGAATGATCCTCTTGTGAGAAAAGCACTGTATGAAGCATATTCAAAAAAGTGTGCATATTGCGGAGATCTGATACAACCCAAGAATATGCATGTTGATCATATTTTGGCAACAAATGCTGAAGATACGAATGACATTGAATTTGAAACATATATTAATGAATTAGGACTTGATGGCTTTATATTGGATTCCATAGAAAACTATCGTCCATCATGCGCGTCATGTAACTTAAAGAAGAACAACCGTAATTTCAGTGTTGCAAACCTGCGCTTTTTTCATAGCGAAGCACTGGGAAAAGTCCCAAAAGTATTATCAATAATTGATAAATATAAGGACAAGCCTGTTTCTTTTGATGAGTTTGATCCGGATTATGATTATTGGGAAAAGATTGATTTTTCATGTCAAAAGGATATATCCGAAGCAATTGCTGGATATCGATTACAGCCTTGTCATGTAAATGCTTGTCCAAGATTAGCACAAGTGGAGAGCATCAAGGAAAAACTAGGTATTGTTGACTATGTGATCGTTGAGGGCGAGCCAGGATGCGGTAAATCTATTACAATCTATCAAGCAGCTTTTGATTTATCGCTGAAAGAGTATTCTATTTATCGGTATATCAATAAAAACGCAGAAGAAACTATCTTTGTTCCGCGTTCAAATGAAAAAAGTTGCTTGGTGATTATTGACGATGCTCAAAACCTGCCTCAGTTTCTTATTGATCAAGTCATATCACAATCTCAAAAGCAGACGAAAGTAATTTTAGCATTTACTAATATAAAAGATGATTTACATCAATATTCAGAACCTATAAGAATTACAAATATGGATGCCGTAAAAGCCATCGCACAAGATTATAGAAAAAGGAAACAAGAAATATTGCCTATTGTCCAACAGTTTGACAAGTATGTTGGAGACGGTATGATGGATACTCCATATGAGAGACGCATTAAAAATGCAGCCACTAAAAATACGCCGTGGTTGTTCAATTATACACTTCGAGGAGGATGGAATACTGTAAATGAACAGTTTCAAACTGTTTATTACCACAATAAATGTGGATTGTTGAGTACGATTATTGCGCTGTTTCAAATTCTTAAATTGGATGGCGCAATTAGTTTCCAATGGTTACAAATATATATACAAAAGTCGTAACTATTCAGAACCCCTAAGCAAAGATGGACATAGATTTGCCCATAACAGC
>CALEPT010000138.1 GCA_937910385.1 uncultured Ruminococcus sp.
ATGATTTTTGAAGCGCCTGGCCGGGCAATGGAAACTGCCATAAACACTCCGACTTTTTCCGCAGCTCCGGTCTGCAACAGAACCCATGGTGAGCGGTGGCATCCTCGCAGCACACAATGCCGTATTCGATCTGCGCATCCTGAAGGCGTGCTTACAATTCTATAACATATACGCTTACATAGAAAGGACTGACCATTATTGATAAATAGAATAACCGCTCTGTTATGTGCCGCTTGTATCACTATGCTGTCTGCTGTTTCTATCAATGCCCACGCAGCGACAAACAGCAGCGACACAGAATTGCAAGATATTCTCGACAGCATTCTCACCGAGGATATGACCGGCAAGGAAAAGGTGTACGCAATCACTGAATATGTCGGTGAAACCTATGCCTATGACGCAGGCGGTCAAACCTATGATTATATTTTGCAAAATGGCGGCGGTGACTGCTGGGCGGCAACCGATCTGATCGTCCACCTTGCGAACCTAGCGGGTATGAGTGCCGCTTATCACGATGCTTCTCATGATCCGGGGCCTATTTTGTACGGCTATCAGCACATCTGTGCGCAAATTCTTGCTGATGGCGAGTATTATATTGCAGAGTCCGGAACTGCCGATGACTCCGATGAGCAGTATTTTGTTTTTGAATTGGGAGCTGACCCGTACCGTATTCAGGAAAACGAGGACGGCACAATAACTGCACGTACTTACGCTGGATTTGATAAAGATGTCATTGTGCCGGAAACCATTAATGGAAACGTCATAGCTTTCCGCTCAAATGTTGGTTCTGATACATTTGCTTTCACACAGGAAGCGCTTGGTGAAAGAACAGTGACAAAAATCGGAAATTGGGCTTTTCATCAATCGCAGCTACATGATTTGAACGCCGCTTATTTTGCTTGCCTGAAATGGGATTTTGTTCAGCCGGAAACTGTGACACTGCCGGATACCATTACAGAAATTGGAAAAGGCGCATTTTACCGGAATGATCTGAGTAAGATCTATCTGCCTGCATCATTGACCACTATCGGTGAAAACGCCTTTTACGATTGTGCAAAACTCACTGATATCTACTATTCCGGAACGGAGACACAGTGGCAGTCTATTTCCATTGCAGACGGAAACGATTCACTTGAAAATGCTGTCATCCATTATCAAGCCGCTGAAATAGAGAAATCGAGAACGGGCGATGTCAACGGAGACGGAGAGTTCTCGGTCGCAGATGTGGTGCTTTTGCAGAAGTGGCTGCTTGCCGTACCGTACACACAGCTTGCGGACTGGAAAGCCGGTGATTTTTACGATGATGGCAAGCTCGATGTATTTGATCTGTGTCTGATGAAACGAGAGCTTCTGGCTAAAGGCAATCAATAATTCCGCCGAAACATAAAAAGGAGCGTTTAACATGAAGAAAACGATCGCATTTTTATCCGTACTGTCTGTCATTTTGACAACCAATGCTGTAACGGTTTTCGCGGCGGATGCGCCTGTGAATATTGAAGCCGCACTGTACGATCAGTTGATGGAAAACGGAACATACGACACAAATGAAGATGGCATCATTTCAGAGACTGAATTCAGGCAGATCAATTATCTGAACCTCGATCTGGCAGATATTACATCGCTGGACTTTCTGAATGAGCTATCAGGATTAAGATCTTTATATCTGCATATCTGCGTAACGGCAGCTTTTCTGACTTTTCTTTTTTGAAGGGATTTTCTTCGCTTTCAACATTGCAGCTCAGTAATATGCCGCAGGTAACGGATGTATCATTCATCAAGGACATGAATCTGGACAAGTGCTATCTGTCCGGTATGGATCAGATCACCGATGAGCAGCGGTTAGAGCTTCTTCGTTTTCAGGACGCTGAAAACGGTGCAGTTGGATTTTCAAATGTGATAGGCGCATTGCCGCAGGGACTTTTTGTATATTCCGATATCTCACTTGCAATTGAGAACACGGATATTGCCTGCTTTGACCGTGCCGGAGTAAATCCTCTTCAGCAGTCCGCTGCGGAGATTTATGGCATAGCAAACGGATCAACTACATATTCTTTCTCTTTTAAGGGTGAGGTCATTCACACAGGAACTATCAATATCGGTACAGTAACAGAATATGTAACGCCTTCAAAAGCAAATCAAGAATTGCCGGGAATCTATACTTCCAGAGTGCTCAGACCCGGTAATACAATCGTTCTTCATGACGGAAACTTATGTGCTTTTGAGAACTGCTCATATTCCATTCTGAGAAAGAATGTCAAAGGCTTCTCGGACGGCTCATTCTACGATGATTCCGGTTCTTACCTTTCAGTCTCTGCTGATCTCGTCCTTTATCAGGACGGTACGCTTGAGATAAACGAACAGACTCCGGTCGGAGCAGACGGAGTTGTATTTTCACAGGT
This sequence comes from uncultured Ruminococcus sp., assembly GCA_937910385.1. Classification (GTDB taxonomy): domain Bacteria; phylum Bacillota; class Clostridia; order Oscillospirales; family Ruminococcaceae; genus Ruminococcus. The sequence continues at coordinate 2,400 of CALEPT010000138.1, forward strand.
TCTCGGCTCGTATGCAATTTCTGAATCGGGTGACGTCTACTGCTTATATGGCGAGAATGGTAAAATTGTGTTAGATAAGGTGTACAGTGGATTTAGCGGATTTCCAGAGAATGACCTTATGTACATTATTTCTGATACCGGGGAAGTTGTACTGCTCGAATTAAAAAAGCAGACTGGGAAAGCGACTACACGTCAGGCATTCCCAACAGGCATCATGAACATCACCGGCTCATACGGAGATCACTTCATAGATGCAGACCATATCTTATGGGAAGTTGACCGGAATGTTGGCAGTGAACCGACTATCAGAAAAACTGCTGAAAATGTCATATGGGTTGGATTCAGAAGCTACGGCGGCGGTGCAGGTGCCTGCGGTGTCTATATCACATCTGAAGGAACCGCATATTCACTAAGCGGCAAAAGGAAGCTGATTCTGGACGATGAGTCGGATAAAGCGAAGCCCTATCTTGCATCGGGAGCATTTACCTACAGCACGGGCGGCGGTGACTATGCAGTGGCAGGAAACGGCTCAGGCAAGTACCATATCGACAGCAAGAATAATCTGTGCATGGAGTATAACGGCGTGCGCAGGCTAACAAACGATGCGGCTCAGTATCTTACCTATGACATGGATGCAGCGACAGCTCTTCCGAATGTTTATTATCTGAAACTTGATCATATGATCTGGTGCTATTCATTTGCGGAGGATACGTTTAAAGCTGTTTCAGATGCAGAAATACCGAAGACGGTCAAAGGCGACATAAACGCTGACGGCGTGTTTAATGTTTCTGACATCGTACTGCTCCAGAAGTGGCTGCTGGCTGTACCGGACACACATCTTGCTGACTGGAAGGCAGGAAATCTCTGTGAGGACGACAGGCTTGATGTATTTGACCTCTGTCTTATGAAGCGAGAGCTTCTGAACAATGCAAACAATCAAAATGGGTAAAATGCTATCATCTCATACCATCAAGGTGACTATCATGACGAAAAGGAAGAAAATCATCCGTATCATCAGCGTTGTTCTGCTATTGGTGCTGATCATCATTTGGTCGCTGTGTAATGCTCGGATCTCAAATAATACGGAGTGCATTACAGAAAGCATCTATGAAACAGCATCTGCGCCTGGTGGATATGAGCATTTCAGTCTGAATATGGGATATGGCAGCATTCTTTCAGAAGATGATTATCATACAATTGCAGCCGGGAGCAGCGGCATCTGGGAGGACGTACCGGAGCAATGTCACTGGGACTGGGGCATCAAATCTGTTCATACGCTCTCTTATGGCGTAGGTGCGTGTACTTATATACATGATAACTGTACGATCACAGGCTCAGATGGAACGGTATATTCTGGATATGATCGGCATATCCGAATTGACTGGAAAAGGAATGCATACAAGCATAGGTACGAAGTTACTGATACATACGAGTATATTACCCCAGAATTTCCATGCAATGCATTTGATTTTCTCGATGGACTTTTTAGCAAATGAAAATAGAGGAAAGTGGAAGGTTACAAGATGAAAGTAAAACTATCAGATATCATTGATGCTCTCATGTCAGCGAATCAGGACTCCGAGTATTTCCTTGATAAGAAAACCGGCTCGATAGAATGGGTCAGCGATATGGCTATGACCGAATCAGAGCAGCAGGCAGTATATGACCGCCTTGATGCACATGGATTTTATCACCTGCCGACACAGTATGAGATTCGTGACTATGACATTATGGAGGATTTTACAGACACACTCTCCGGATCTGCGCATGAAAAGTTAGCCAGTGCGCTCCGTGGGCGTGGTGCTTTCCGGCGTTTCAAGGATACCGTACATCACCTTGGAATTGCTGAGCAATGGTATGCTTTTCAGGATGAGGCGTATAGACGGAAAGCGGTGGAGTGGTGTGAAGAGAATGAAATTGATTATGAGGGATAGGTTTTCCGCATTTATCAACATTTTTTCAACAGAGTTTTAAACTATAAGGAGTATGATAACCATATGAGCCAACCCGTAATCGACCGTGATACCTACCGCACCATAAAGAAGATGTCCCGTGAGGAGCTGCAAGCCTTTCTCATGCGGTATGCTGACAGTTTAAGAGAGGATGCACCTACGCTTGACCTGAGAGAACTGGAGAAGGATATCAAGGGTGTGAAAGGTATCGGAGAGAAAAGAGCAGAGGAGATCATGACTATTATTGAACGCCACTTAGGCGTATAAAAGAACGGAGGTGCTGCGATGGCTTCTAACAACAGATATTCTACCGTTGACACCAAAGACCTTGTAGCGACCATTGCCTATCTCATAGGCGTGAAAAAACACATTGTAGAGAAATGCTTCGATGCGGAATGCCATGAGCTGTTACAGAAATTGTACAGCTCCCAGGCAGCTACGACAATCCGCTATCTCTGCAAGCTGCGGACAGCTCTGTTCCTGAAATACAAGAAGACCGACTATGAGATGCGGAATAATTTGAAGAACCTGAATACGCTTGAATGGTACGATGCAGAGAACATCGCTCAGCTCGAAAAATGGGGCATCCCGATCATCAAGGCAAACTATCGCTCCGAAAAATATATGCTCGACATCAACAAGCTGATCGCCAACCACATAGACGATGTGGCGACGTTAATTCCTGACTGATGCGAGTGGCAGTACATACGGGAGCTGTTCGTCATACCGCATTATAACAACCCAGTTGCGCTGAAGCGAGAGTTTGAGAAGTATATGACCAGTAAGATGTACTATCCATTCCAGGTCTACATATACTGGACACCGTTTGACTGCGGCTCGATGCTACTGTCCGACCGGAAGTTCCTGCAAATCATCTACGGACTGCATCATGACTCCTTTGAAGACCCAAGTAAATACAGAGATGCGACCGAGGAGACCAAGAACAACATCTACACTTTCATTCGCAACAGCATGAGAACGGTCATTGCGGTAGACTGCGAGAATTCAGATGTTTATAAGCTGTATGCCACACTGAGGAACCTCGATCAGAGTGAGCTGGATAAGATAGAGAGGATCTATCTGTACGATGACCACCACACGACTGTTGGATGGCAATGGCTCGATAAGTTTACAGAGATACCTGTCGAACACATCCTGATAGACCGTGTCACGGAACGAAAGAGCCTTGTCGATATCGTCATGACTGCCGGTGTCTGTCAGAGCCACTTTGCAGAGGGCATCGATAGCTTCATCCTCGTGTCCAGTGACTCGGACTTCTGGGGACTGATCACCTCGCTGCCGAACGCAAGGTTCCTCGTCATGTACGAATACGAGAACTGCGGCAGAGCGATCAAAAACGCTCTGGAGGAGCATGATATCTATTATTGCGCTATCGATGACTTCTGTTCCGGAAATGTTGACGGCTTCAAACGGGCGGTTTTGCTCGGTTTATTGCAGAAATATCTGCCGGACATACTGTATCTGAACGGTAAGGAGCTTGTAAACCATTTGTACGAAGAGGCGTGGATTGAGGGCACGGAAAGTGAGAAGAAGCATTTCTATGATAGATA
>CALEPT010000139.1 GCA_937910385.1 uncultured Ruminococcus sp.
ATAATAGAAGAAAGAGCAAGAACTGAAATAAGTATTTGTCATAGCTTAAGTAAATCAGAGTATTATAAATTTCTTAAAGAATAACTAAACCTCTCCTTTACACCATATTTCAAACATCGCAGAATACTATAATTCAGGGATTAACTATTTTTTGGAAGAAAACAAAATAAAACAGAGTTTACAATATGAATAAGTCTGTTTCTATTTTATTAATTGCAATAACAATCTCATTATGCAATCTTTATGGCCACTCTCCTGATATTCAAAAGTTTACATATTACAATATAACGGATACTGTAATAGAGAATTATGCAAGTTTTTGTACACCGGATAAATACAAATATTGCGCAACTGTATTTTGGATATCTCCAGACGAGCATTGCGATTACATAGAAATCAAAAATGCATTATCTGGGGTTGTTCTTAACACAATTAAATTGCCCGATTTTGTGCAGGACCAATATGTTGAAGTTCAGGAGATTAAAAATAAAGGACTGATTATCAACATATCAGGTAGCGGAATGCGTACCGATGAATTCGTATACCATTTTGAATACTCTAATAGAGCCGGTAGAGTTATATTAAAAAAAGTGGTTTATACAAGTTGGTATTGGGGAACAGGAAAAAAGAAAAGAAAAGTATGGAGATTTCGAAATCATATATCTTTAGATGGGATAAGAGGAGAAGAGATAATAAGCATAGGTGTAGTGATGCAACGAATGCAAATCAGATTGTTTTGAAACTTTAAACTACTTATAATACTATCGTAATTTTAGACAGGTGACTAAGTTGAAAAATATATATGGAGATGGACGAGGCAGGAAAAGTTTCTTACGTTTTGAATGAAGGAGTTAGGAAGGTAAAGGGTAATGCAGAATTATTGACGAAAATCATAAATGACCAAAGAATTAGTGTAAAAGTTTCTCCTACAGATAAAATGTACACGGAAGATAAAGAACTTTTTATGGGAGGAGCTTTTACTCCTCCTTCTTCTTTGCATTCTGTGAACCGGTTATTTTTGCAGTAGTATTTCCGAGCGGAACTATACCCTCATCGGCAACGCCCATTTTTTCCCTCTGCTTCTCTTCCTTGAGAAGCTTTGCCATTTCCTTTTTATCCGCCTTTATCATTTTCTTGGCGAGACTTGCCTTACATTTTTCACAGGTTATCTCTTTCAGGTCGGTCATCTGACCTGCTCTGCGGTATCTCGTAACATTTTCGGGCTTCAGCAGGTTTATGCCGCAGCCTGTCTTCTTTTCGTTATCGGTACCATGGACTTCTTCGCTGCCCGCAGCTGTTACCAATGTTATATCCATATTCTTCTCCAAACCGGGTATTCCTGCCCGGTCTCCGCTTTACGGCAGCGGAACGCCGATTTCCCAACCCGATGAACTATCTGCCGGTATACCAAGCACATATTGAGGGCGTGCTGTTCCACAACAGACTTCACCGCAACTATCATACAATAATATTATACATTACTCTTTAAAAAAAATCAACACTTTCTTAAAATTTGAATGCGAAAATTATACCAGTTTTAATTTTTTTGGTAAAAACAACAAATTGTTATTGATTTTTTTGTCAAAAACTTCCTACAATAGTGGAGGTAATTTACATAACTTTCCCCTGACAAGAAGCCGGAGCCCGGGAGCAAGCATCATAACAGATGATGATACGCCAGCCCGCAAAGGACACTTTGCCCTGTATAAATTATGAATTGTGCATTCTTAATTGTGCATTATAACAGGTCAATTTCACGCAGACGTAAAAATTTACGATTTCTGTCAATTTGCTCTTGCATTCTGCGGCATTTTGTTGTATTATTAATATGTATTGATTTCTACATCCAAGGCTTATGAAATCTGACATCTAACCTCTAAATATTCAACTTCCAAAAGGAGGAATTGTGTGAAACTCGTTTCCGTTGTGGTCCCGTGTTATAACGAACAGGAGGTACTCCCCATGTTCTACGATGAGATAACCAAGGTGACAACCCAGATGTCCGCAGACTTTCCCGAGCTGACATTTGAATATCTCTTCATCAACGACGGCTCCAAGGACAATACTCTCGCTATCCTGCGCTCTCTCGCCGACAGGGATAAGAGAGTGAGATATATATCATTTTCAAGAAATTTCGGCAAAGAATCGGGTATGTATGCCGGTCTCAAAAATGCGAGAGGAGATTATGTTGTCGTCATGGACGCCGACCTCCAGCACCCTCCCGCCTTCCTGCCGCAGATGTACAGCTATGTCAGAAACGGCGAGTACGACTGCGCCACTACCCGCAGGGTCAGCCGCAAGGGTGAATCGAAGGTACGTTCATGGTTCGCAAGACTGTTCTATAAGATCATGAACAAAATATCACAGACAGAAATAGTAGACGGAGCCCAGGACTTCCGCTTCATGACACGCCAGATGGTGGACGCGATACTCGAAATGTCTGAATACAACCGCTTTTCAAAGGGCATTTTCAGCTGGGTAGGCTTCAGCGTCCGCTATATCGAGTATGAGAATGTCGAGCGGCCGGCAGGAAGCTCCTCCTGGTCCTTCTGGGGGCTCTTCAAATATTCGCTCGAAGGCATCATGGCTTTCTCAACAGCCCCGCTCGCTATATCCTCGCTTCTGGGCATCGTAAGCTGTATCATCGCCTTTATCCTTATGATAATCACTGTTATCAAGACGATCGTATTCGGAGAGGACGTCGCGGGATACCCTACCACTATCTGTGTCATCTTCCTCCTAAGCGGACTTCAGCTCTTCTGCACGGGTATCCTCGGCAACTACCTTGCCAAGACCTACCTTGAAACCAAGCACAGACCTATCTACATCGCCAGCGAGACCGAGGAGATATACCGCAAAAGAAAACAGGAAAGCAGCGGCTCTGCAATCTCTGATAATAAAGATAAGAAATAACGTGTTTTCAGCGGCAAGGAGGTGCGGTATCATTGAATAAACATATGAAGCTCGTTGTATCCGCACTCTTTATAGTTATAATACTGCTTGCAGTCGCTATAACGCGGTTTTACTCAGATACAGGCAAGAGCACCGGCGGAGGGATCACAAAATCCGACGAGATCCAGAAGCTCGGTACCGATTCCGACGGCAACAGGATATTCAAGGACAGCTCAGGACTCTACGGGATCGTTGACAGCAGTGACAGGATACTCGTTTCTGCTGAATGGCAGTCGCTTGACTTTATGGGCAGCGGGCTTTGTACAGCCTCCAAGACCATAAAAGGGAAAAATCTTAAAGGCTGTATAGATTATGAAGGGAACTTAGTCGTTCCGCTCGTCTACAGCAGCATAAACCGCCATAGATCAGGTGACTTCACATTTTACACCGCCGAGACTGATGCCGACAGTTCCTGCGTCGTCTACAGCGAAAACTTTGTCCCGTGCCTCAGCCGCTCTTGGGACAGCTGCTCATTCAATGACGGCGAGCTCGTTCTCACCTCCGACAGCGGAACTTATATCTATACCGTGAGCGGATCCGGATTCTCTCTCAAATCTGCTCATCTGAGCGGACAAGCACTCGGAGCTGACTTTAATGTCGATATAAACAGCAGGATACTGCTTTCAAAGCTCAACGCTTCAATGCTTGAAGAAATGATAGCGGATACCGGAAAATACATAGAATTCGCATTCACCGGAAGCAGTGAATACATCTCGGGAATAAAAACATCGGGCGTTGCCATATTCACTCCGCTTTTCCCTGATGAAGAAAACATAACCGCGAAGGAGCTTGAAGGGATATCCGATATCTACCTATACTCAGTACGCTCGGACGACGGTGTCCCCCATTACGCGGTTTCGGTCACCGCAAATACAGAGCTTACCTATAAAGACGAGACCGGAAAAAATCAGAAGCTCACAGCTCCGTATAAGGCTATAGTCGAATTCAGAGGAAATTCGGAAAACGACCTCGCCGCAGTTTCAGGAGCATTTATTCTGAGCAAGCCGGAATATCCTCAATCTGCGCCTACCGCAGATGAAGATGATACGCCGGAGATACCCGCTCCGGAAGCTGATTAAAAATGTGATTTGCCGCTTTCATGCGGCGAAAGGAGTATACATATGTCAAAAAAGATCGCAGTTATCATGGGAAGTGACAGTGACTTCCCCGTTGTAAAGTCAGCTCTTACCGAGCTCAAAAAGTACGGTATTGAGTTTGAGTGCCGCGTTATGAGCGCGCACAGAACTCCCGCTGAGGCGGCTGATTTTGCTGAAAATGCCAAGAACAACGGTTTCGGAGCTATAATCTGCGCGGCAGGTATGGCAGCTCACCTCGCAGGAGTCGTCGCGGGCCACACCACGCTCCCCGTTATCGGCATTCCAATGAAATCCAAGGCTTTGGAGGGAGTTGACGCTCTGCTCGCCACCGTTATGATGCCGCCCGGAGTTCCGGTCGCTACAGTCGGCATAGACGGCGCAAAAAATGCCGCTGTACTTGCAGTACAGATGCTCGCGATAAGTGACGAGGCTCTTGCTGCCAAGCTTGCTGAAGAAAAACAGAAAATGGCAGAGGGAGTTATCGCTAAGGACAAGGCTTTACAGGAGCAGATAGCCGCTTTATGAGCCGATACAAAACACTGATATTCGACCTCGACGGCACTCTTATCGACACAAAGCCCGGGATACTGAAAAGCCTTGAGCACACGTTCGATACGCTCGCTATCACGGACAGACCCGACCCGTCACTGTTCCTCGGTCCGCCGCTGCCTGATTCGTTCCGCAGGTTCTGCGGCATGGACAAGCAGGAGACTGACGAGGCGGTGAGGATATTCCGCAGACGGTACTCCGAAAGCGAACTGTTTAACGCAGAGGTATTCGAGGGTATACCCGAGCTGCTCGGCAGGCTGAAAAACTGCGGTCACAGACTTGCGGTAGCCACCTGCAAGGTGGAGAGGTACGCCGAAGCGGTCCTTAAACATTTCGGACTCGACGGGTACTTCGATGTCATCGGCGGCTCTGTGGAGAACAGGACTCAAAAGCGCGATGTGATAGCTCACGTTATCAGTCAGCTCGGCGAGACCGTCTCCTCACGCGTGCTCATGATAGGCGACAGGGACAACGATGTTTCAGGTGCTATGAGTGCCGGGATAAAGTGCATGGGAGTTCTCTGGGGATATGGCTCAGGGAGAGAACTTGCACTGACAGGGGCGGAGTTTATCGCCCGCACTCCGGACCATGCAGCGGAAATGCTGCTGGCTCAGTAACTATCATCTACAATTACCGCGATGATGCGGTGTTGCATATACATTTACATAATTCTCAAGGAGGAATTTCAAAATGGCAAACATCGAAAAGAAGGAACAGCTCTATGAGGGCAAGGCAAAAAAGGTATACGCCACAAACGACCCCGACCTCGTTATCGTTGATTACAAGGACGATGCGACTGCATTCAACGGCGAGAAGAAGGGTACTATCTCCGGCAAGGGCGTCATCAACAACAAGATGACCAACCTCATGTTCGGTCTGCTCGAAAAGGAAGGCGTTCCCACACATCTCGTGGAGGAGATAAGCGACCGCGAGACTATCGTCAAGAAGGTATCTATCGTTCCCCTTGAGGTCATCATCAGAAACGTTGCCGCAGGAAGCTTCTCAAAGAGAATGGGCGTTGAGGAGGGCAAGCAGCTCCTCTGTCCTATCCTTGAATACAGCTACAAGAACGACGACCTCGGCGACCCCTTCATCAATGACTATTATGCACTCGCTCTCGGTCTCGCTACAAAGGAGGAGCTCGACACTATCGCTAAGTACGCCTTCAAGGTGAATGAGTTCATGGTAGGTTTCTTCAAGAAGCTCAACATCGACCTCATCGACTTCAAGATAGAGTTCGGAAAGACCTCCGACGGCACTATTATCCTCGCCGACGAGATCTCGCCCGACACCTGCCGCTTCTGGGACAGCACAACTCACGAGAAACTCGACAAGGACCGCTTCCGCAGAGATATGGGCGGTGTAGAGGAAGCTTATCAGGAAATCATGAAGAGACTTATGGGAGAATAATGCTATGGGCGGATTTTTCGGTGCAGCTTCTAAAATAGACTGCGTTACGGACGTTTTCTTCGGCACTGACTACCATTCTCATCTCGGCACGCGCCGCGGCGGTATGACCTCTTATTCCGAGGAGCTCGGCTTTCAGAGAAATATCCACAGCATTGAAAACTCGCCGTTCCGCACGAAGTTCGAGAACGACGTTGTAAATATGAGGGGCAGGCTCTGTATCGGCTGCATAAGCGATACAGACCCCCAGCCTATCCTCGTGCGCTCAAAGCTCGGCATATATGCGGTATGCTCGGTCGGCATAATCAGGAACGCCGACGCACTCGTTGAGGAGCTGCTTGAAAAGGGCTGTGCCAACTTCGAGTCAATGAGCAGCGGAAGTATTAACTCCGGCGACCTCATCGGTGCGCTCATCGCACAGAAGGGCTCGTTCGTGGAGGGCATTCGCTACGCACAGGAGAAAATAGAGGGCACGATGTCCCTCATCATACTCACGAAGGACTGCATTATCGCCGCAAGGGACAAGTTCGGCAGACTACCCATTATAATAGGCAAGAGCCAGAACGGCTTCTGCCTCGCCTCGGAATCATTCGCATTTCAGAAGCTCGGCTACTATCCGTATAAGGAGCTCTCTGCGGGCGAGATAGTCAGTCTCACGGCGGAAGCTTGTACGACACTGAGCGAGGGCGATCCGTCCAAGATGAAGATATGCACCTTCCTGTGGACATATTACGGCTATCCCAACGCCGTCTATGAGGGCGTGAACGTTGAGGTCATGCGCGCGAGAAACGGCGAGATAATGGCTGAAAATGACATAAAGAACGGCTGCCTCCCCGACGTTGACTACGTCTGCGGCGTACCCGATTCGGGCACACCTCACGCTATCGGCTACGCCAACCGCAGCGGTATTCCGTTCGCGCGTCCGTTCATCAAGTACACACCTACATGGCCGCGAAGCTTTATGCCCACCAATCAGCGCATACGCAATCAGGTCGCTAAGATGAAGCTGATTCCCGTACATGAACTCATTGAGGGCAAGAAGCTGCTCTTTGTTGACGACAGCATAGTCCGCGGCACTCAGATGCGTGAAACGGTCGAATTCCTGTACGAAAACGGAGCCAAAGAGGTGCACATGCGCAGTGCCTGTCCTCCTATAATGTACGGTTGCAAGTATCTGAACTTCTCACGCAGCACCTCTGAAATGGAGCTTATCGCAAGACAGATAATCCACGAATTTGAGGGCGATGAGGGCGTGAAATATATTTCCGAGTACAGTACCTCTGCGACCGAGCGCGGCAAAAGACTTCGCGACGAGATATGCCGCCGTCTGAAGCTGACCTCGCTCGAGTTCCAGACCCTTGAAGGCAAAATGGACGCCGTAGGCATAAACAAATGCAATCTCTGCACCTACTGCTGGAGCGGTAATGAATGAATTCGGGATTCGGAATCAGGAATTCGGAATTATTGACTTGAAAATACTCTTAGGATTCGGCTGCGGAGGTGATCTTCGCCCGCATTCCGAATTACGAATTGAATCTGGAGGATATACCAATGAACAACAGTTTTTCCGAAAGCTACAAAAAGGCAGGCGTTGACGTGACCGCTGGCTACAAGGCTGTAGAGCTAATGAAGAGCCACATCGCGCGCACCATGACTGCGGGAGCTCTCTCCGGCATAGGCGGCTTCGGCGGACTTTTCGAGCTCGATATGACGGGGATCAGCAAGCCTGTTCTCGTCTCGGGTACGGACGGAGTAGGCACGAAGATAAAGATAGCCTTTATCATGGACAAGCACGACACTGTCGGTATCGACTGCGTTGCTATGTGTGTTAACGATATCATCTGCTGCGGAGCAAAGCCGCAGTTCTTCCTTGATTACATCGCATGCGGCAGGAATATCCCCGAAAAGATAGCTCAGATAGTCTCGGGCGTTGCCGACGGCTGCGTTCAGGCAGGCTGTGCTCTCATCGGAGGCGAAACTGCCGAGCACCCGGGGCTCATGCCGGAGGACGAGTACGATCTCGCAGGCTTCTCGGTAGGCGTTGTCGATAAGGACAAGATACTCAAGCCCGATACTCAGAAAGCAGGCGACGTTCTCATCGCTATAAAGTCAAGCGGAGTCCACTCAAACGGCTTCTCGCTCGTTAGAAAGGTATTCGACGTGAACGAACAAAATCTCGCGATACACTTCGATGACCTCGGCACTACCCTCGGTGAATGCCTGCTCACTCCCACAAGGATATATGTAAAGGCTATAATGAGCCTTATAGACGCGGTAACGGTAAAATCCGTATCGCACATCACAGGCGGCGGCTTTTATGAGAATATCCCGCGCTCGCTCCCGAAGAATCTCTCAGCAAAAATCGAGCGCAACGCAGTTCAGGTGCTGCCGATATTCGACCTCATCAAGCGCACGGGCGATATTCCCGAGCGCGATATGTTCAACACATTCAACATGGGCGTCGGCATGATAGTATGCGTTGACAAGAACGACGCTGACAAGGCTGTTTCGGCTATAAACGCAGCCGGCGAGGAGGCTTATATTCTCGGCGAGCTCGTTGAGTCGGAAGAGGGAGTAATAATCTGCTGACGACAGAGGAGCTGTAACTGCTCCTGTAAAAAATTACTGCCATGAAAAGATTTTTTATTACGGCAGCTTCTGCTGCCATGGCGCTCGCGGCACTATGCGCCGCACCGTCCTTTTCTGCAGGGACGGATCTTGATTATAACGGCGACGGCAAGGTGAACAGCTTCGATATGGTCGCTCTGCGAAAAATAAGCTCCGATAAAGACGAGCTGATGAGGCTGCAGAACTTCCTGCTCGGAAAGCCGCTCGTTTCCACAGATTACACCATTGACGAGAGCTGCATTTTAGAACCTAAAGGTACTATACATACAGGCGAAGGAACTTTCTACGGAGGCGGCTATGAGGGAGGCTGTGCTATGCTCGACCCTGTTTCCAGAGATTATTGGATAGTCGCTATGAACCTTGAGGACTACAATGAGGCTCAGCTCGCCGGAGCATACATCGAGGTCACGGGAGAGCTCGGTACGATCAATATGCTTGTGACGGACCTTCTGCCCGAGGGCAAAAAGGGTGATCTCGACCTTTACGTTGACGCTTTTCCACTGATAGCTCCGGCAGAAAAAGGGCGCGTACCTGTCAGCTGGAAGATAATCCCCCTTGATACGGCAGACGATGCTCCCATTTCATACAAATATAAGGAGGGAACCTCCGAATACTGGTGCGGTGTTCAGCTGAGAAACCACCGCTATCCCATAACAAAGCTGGAATACCTTGACAGCAGCGGCGAATTTGTCGAGATACCGCGCCGCCGCTACAATTATTTTGAATCGGATAAAATGGGCAAGGGACCTTTCACCTTCCGCATAACGGACATATACGGACAGATCGTCATAGACTATGATATCCCCCTTTCCACCGATGATACAGAAATTATACAAGGACACGTCCAGCTTCCCGAGTAAATTATGAAAGTCGAAAAAATTGATTATATCTGGTCAGCATTATCAATGATAGTGCTTGGGGTCTCATTTCATAAGGGACATCTTATTTACGGGCTGCTGATAATATATGGTCTTATGGTCGTTTTGTTCTACTACCACATTTTCACCATACGCCGATATATCTCTGACAGCGTTGCGGTCTTCGGAGAGATAACCGATTATCACGAGGACTCAAAGACGAAAAACGTTTTTCCGATAGTCAAGTACACCACAGCCGGCGGCAGAGAGATAACCTCCGCCTATACGGTCGCTTCAAGGGAACGAAAATATGAGATCGGTGAAGAGGAGCTTATATGCTACTCGCCCGACGACCCGATGTTCTTCTATTTCTCGGGCAAGGAGAGCGAGCTGACGCAGGACTACTATCGGTTCATCATTGTCGGCGGCATAATAGCGGCTGTATTGTTTCTTGTCTCACTGATAAAATAGTGCGTATAACTTCTAAACTCTAACTTCTGAATGCGGAGGTCAAAATGAAAAATATCGTAGTCCTTGTCTCGGGCGGAGGCACCAATCTTCAGGCGCTGATCGACGCGCAAAAATCAGGGATAATAAAAAACGGCAGGATAACTTGCGTCATCTCCTCAAAGGAGGGCGTTTATGCACTTGAACGTGCGAAAAACAACGGTATTGCGTCAAGAGTTATCCCGAGAAAAGAATATTCCGACAGCGTGAGCTACAGCAAAGCTATACTCGAAGCGCTCAATGAGGAGAATGCCGACCTTGTAGTGCTCGCAGGCTTTATGACTATCCTCGACGAATGTGTGACAAAAGCCTATGAATACAAAATAATAAACGTCCACCCCGCACTTATCCCATCGTTCTGCGGAGAGGGCTTCTACGGACTCAGAGTCCATGAGGCAGCGCTTGAATACGGGGTAAAGGTCAGTGGAGCTACTATCCATTTCGTTAATGAAAAAGCTGATGCGGGAGCTATTATCCTGCAAGGCACGGTCGATGTAAAGAGGGACGACACTCCCGAAACTTTGCAGAGACGCATCATGGAAAACGTCGAATGGAGGCTTCTGCCCAAAGCCGTTTCGCTGCTGTGCGAGGACAGGATAGATATAATCGACGGCAGAGCATACGTGAGGGACTGATCCATGAAACTTACGGAAATACGCGAAAAGCAGATCGTTCAGAAGCTTTTCCTGTGCTTCATGATGTACGCGGTGCTTGGCTGGTGCTACGAGGTCGTGCTCGAAACGTTCATATACCGTTGGGGCTTTTCCAACCGCGGAGTCCTCTTCGGGCCGTACTGCCCCGTTTACGGAGTAGGCGCACTGACGTTCCTCGCCTGCTTCGGGCGGCTAATGAAGAAAAAGGACGTCAAATGGCTGAATATCATAAAGCCCGTCATCATCTTCATCGGGTGCATGGCGGTCGCCACGCTCATCGAGCTCATCGCGAGCTATCTGCTGGAATTTTTCACGGGAGCATGGCCGTGGCAGACATATGAGCGTTACAAGTACAACTTTCAGGCAAGGATAGCTCTTTCTACCTCGCTGCGCTTCGGTCTCGGCGGCACGATATTCATGTACCTTGTTCAGCCATTCTTCGACTGGGTACTTTCAAAGCCCTCCCGTAAAGCCATAAACATCATCGCAGTAACGGTGCTGATAATAGTCGCCGCAGACTGCATTTACACATTCATCTTGAAATAAACGGAGGCACATATGCAGGTAAAAATCAATACTCTTACCCCCGAGCTTTTTCTTGAGCTGTACACCTCGGTCGGCTGGGAGCCCCCGTGCATCGAACAGGCAGCAAAGGCACTTGAGAATACTCTCGTATCGTTCACGGCTTATGAGAACGGTAAGGCAATAGGAATGGTCAGGCTTATCGGCGACGGAGGAATGTCGTTTTATATCAAGGACTTCGCAGTTGTTCCCGCATTCCAGTCAAAGGGTGCAGGAAGTCTTATGATGTGGGAGCTTGAAAAATACATCAGGGAAAGCATTGCTCCAAACTGGGCTGTCAGCCTTGAGCTTATAAGTACCAAGGAGGCTGTGGCGTTTTACAAGAAAATGGGATTCGAGGAGCGTCCCTGCGACTATAGCGGTCCGGGAATGTCCAAAATGATAAAAAGATCATAAATATAAGGAGTAGATACTATGAAAAAGCTTGATATATCACAGGAGCTGCGCTCCAACGCATATCCCGGCAGAGGCATTGTCATTGGCAGATCCGCTGATGGCAAGTATGCCGTTACCGCCTATTTCATCATGGGCAGAAGCGAAAACAGCCGCAACAGAGTTTTCGTTGAGGACGGAGACGGTATCCGCACTCAGGCATTTGACCCGAGCAAGCTCACCGACCCCCACCTAATAATCTACGCGCCCGTTCGCGTGCTCGGAAATAAGCTCATCGTAACCAACGGTGATCAGACCGATACTATCTACGAGCTCATGGACAAGCAGTACACCTTCGAGCAGTCTCTCCGCTCGCGCGAATTTGAGGACGACGCTCCGAACTATACCCCTCGCATCTCGGGTATTCTCCGCTTCGGCGAGGACGGCTTCAACTACGCGATGTCTATCCTCAAAAGCGCAAACGGCAACCCCGATTCGTGCCAGCGCTTCACATTCTCATACAACAATCCCGTTGCGGGAGAGGGACACTTTATCCACACCTATCAGGGCGACGGCTCGCCGCTCCCGAGCTTTGAGGGAGAGCCCAAGCTCGTGGGTATCTCGGGCAGCATCGACGAGTTCACGGAGCTTCTCTGGAACAGTCTCAACGAGGATAACAAGGTATCGCTGTTCGTGCGCTATGTGAACCTTGAGGACAAGTCCGAGGAGACACGCATAGTAAACAAGAATAAATGAGTGCAGGCACTGTTGTAAAACGAATAGTCATCGACATTCTCATCATGGCTCTGTACCTGTTTGGAATGTTTGTGGTGATGATGTGGTATGGCGCAACAGGTCCGGACGGAAGTATCATCGGTCTGTCGGCGCTGTGGAAAAACGTGCGCAACTACGGCGTTCCGGCGGTGATGATATGTCTGCCGCTCATCGGGACGTTCCTGACATTACACATCTATATAGGCAAGCGCCGAAAAATGCATATTGGCAAGCATTGGATAGTCATGGCGGTGTTCAAGGTCGTCGTGTTTCTCGCACCGGCGGCATGGCTGATAACGGTCGGTATCACCGACGGCTTTGGCAATATTTTTGATATGATATATATGTGGATTTAAAGGACAAGGCCGAGGAAACAAGAATAAGTAATTACGGAAAAGGAGCAGATATGACAATAAGCGGACTGATAATCGCAGTTTTCTGTTTTTTATGCATAGGCGTCTTCCACCCTATCGTCATAAAAGCAGAGTATTATTTTACAAAGAAATGCTGGTTCGTGTTTCTGATAGCAGGAGCCGCAGCAATAACAGCCTCGCTTTTTATAAGTCATATAATTCTCAGCGCAGTTGTCGGAGTTTTTGGCTGCTGCTGTCTGTGGAGCATTTTCGAGCTCTTTGAACAGGAAAAGCGTGTGCAAAGGGGCTGGTTTCCCAAGCGTGAACGAAAGTCGATCAGCAAGAGCACACGTGCTGCTTCCCCGAACTCTGAACTCTGATCTCTAACTTCTAATCTCTAACTATTAAGGAGGACATTAATTATGTCAAACGAAATGCAGTTAAAATACGGCTGTAACCCCAATCAGAAGCCGTCGAGAGTCTACATGGCCGACGGCAGCGAGCTCCCTATCGAGGTGCTCTGCGGACGCCCCGGCTACATCAATCTGCTCGATGCTCTCAACGGCTGGCAGCTCGTCAAGGAACTTAAAGCGGCTACGGGAGTATGTGCAGCTACCTCATTCAAGCACGTCTCACCTGCCGGAGCAGCTATCGGCAGACCGCTCTCCGACGATCTGAAGAAGATATACTGGGTGGACGATCTCGGCGAGCTCACTCCCCTTGCAAGCGCCTACGCAAGAGCTCGCGGTGCGGACAGAATGTCCTCCTACGGCGATTTTATCGCACTTTCTGACAAGGTAGACGTCTGCACGGCTAAAATGATACAGCGCGAAGTCAGCGACGGAATAATCGCCCCCGACTACGACCCCGAGGCTCTTGAGATACTCAAGTCCAAGCGCAAGGGCACATACTGCATACTCAAGATCGACGAAAGCTACAAGCCCGCGCCTATCGAAACAAAGCAGGTCTACGGTGTTTCCTTCGAGCAGGGGCGCAATGAGCTTGATATCAACCGTGAGCTCCTTGCAAATGTAGTCACCGAGAACAAGGATATTCCTTCTGATAAGCTCGACGACCTCCTCATCTCGCTCATAACTCTGAAATATACTCAGTCCAACTCCGTCTGCTATGTCAAGGACGGTCAGGCTATCGGTATCGGTGCAGGTCAGCAGTCGCGTATACACTGCACACGCCTCGCAGGTCAGAAGGCTGATAACTGGTGGCTTCGCCAATCTCCGCAGGTAATGGGCTTGCAGTTCGTTGACGATATCCGCCGCGCGGACCGCGACAACGCTATCGACGTTTACATCGGTGACGAGTATGAGGACGTATTACGCGATGGCGAGTGGCAGCGTATATTCAAGGTGAAGCCCGAGGTGTTCACCACCGCGGAAAAGAAGGCTTGGCTCGCAAAGAACACGGACGTCTGCCTCGGCTCGGACGCATTCTTCCCGTTCGGCGACAATATCGAGCGCGCAAAGAAATCCGGCGTTGCCTACATTGCTGAGCCCGGCGGCTCTATCCGTGACGACAACGTCATCGAGACCTGCAACAAGTACGGTATCGCTATGGCGTTCACAGGTATACGCCTTTTCCACCATTAAGCGATTTTACGGGGCGGACAAAATGTCCGCCCTCTTTTTGTAAGGATTTTATTACCGGAGATTTGCTGCCCCGATCCTCACTAAAGGGATAACGGCTCCCTTTTACGTTCCACCGCAATGAACGCAGGGTCAGCACTGAGCTTCGCCGTTATCAGGTAACACAGTACATGATCCTTGCTATTGCTTTTTCAGCAATTATGTGCTATACTATATTTGATAAATTATGCTACAGGAGGAAGTCCAATGAAAAATATATTAGTAGTCGGCGGCGGCGGCAGAGAGCACGCTATCATAATGAAGCTCGCTGAGAGTCCCAAGGTCGGTAAGATATACTGCACCCCCGGCAACGGCGGCATCTCGAAATACGCCGAGTGCTTCAATGTCGGAGCGACCGACATCGACGGCGTTGTCGCTCTCGCAAAAGAGCTCAAGCCTGATATGGTGGTCGTAGCTCCCGACGACCCGCTCGTGCTCGGCATGGTGGACGCTTTGCAGGCAGAGGGCTTCATGACCTTCGGTCCAAAGGCAAATGCAGCAATAATCGAGGGCAGCAAGGTCTTCTCAAAGGAGCTCATGAAGAAGTATGATATCCCGACGGCGTTCTACGAGGTATTCACCGAGTCCGATAAGGCGATAGAGTACCTGAAAAAACAGAACTCATACCCTGCCGTTATCAAAGCAGACGGACTCGCTCTCGGCAAGGGCGTTATCATCGCCCAGAACGAGGAGGAGGCTGTACAGGCTGTACACGACATGATAGATGAGCTCAAATTCGGCAAGAGCTCCGCACGTATCGTCATCGAGGAGTTTCTCACAGGGCCCGAGGTTTCTGTGCTGTCGTTCACGGACGGCAAGACGGTAGTTCCAATGATATCCTCCATGGACCACAAGAGGGCTCTCGACGGTGATAAGGGACTCAACACAGGCGGAATGGGTACGCTCTCACCAAATCCCTGCTACACCGATGATATCGCAAAGGAGTGCATGGAGAAGATCTTCCTTCCCACAATAAACGCGATGAACGCCGAGGGGCGCACCTTTGAGGGCTGCCTTTACTTTGGTCTTATGATAACTCCCAAGGGCCCCAAGGTCATCGAGTACAACTGCCGCTTCGGCGACCCCGAAACTCAGGTAGTCCTCCCCATGCTCGACGCGGACCTCTATGAGATATTCGAGGCTATATACAACCACGAGCTCGACAAGGTGAACATCAAATGGCATGACGGAAGCTGCGCATGCGTCGTAATGGCAAGCGGAGGCTACCCTGAAAGCTATCCCAAGGGCATTGAAATGAACGGCTTTGACGAGAAGGGACAGATAGATGGCTGCTTCGTTTACCACGCAGGCACGAAGCTCTCCGACGACGGAAGATTCCTCACAAACGGCGGCAGGGTCATCGGCGTTACCGCAAAGGGTGCGGACTTACAAGAAGCTCTTGACAACGCCTACGAGGGTGTTTCAAAAATAAGCTTCGAGGGCGCGCACTACAGAAAAGACATCGGACAGAGAGCGCTGAAGGCTCTCGGCTAAGGAGCTCGCTATGCATGATAAGCTTAATAAGGGTCTGACCTTCGGACTTGTCGGAAATCTTTTGTTTGTAGCTTTCGGACTGGTATGCTACATATACTATATGACATACGAACATTCCTCAGTTCATTCGAGAGTCCTTGAGGGTATGGCGTATATACTCGAATTTTCCGGTTTCGGACTGCTTGCTCTTTCCGAATGGCTGATCTATAAGACCGCCCGAATGAGAGTATGGCTTAAAATAAGCTTTGCCCTGTACATCGTCATGGAGGCTGTGATGATGATACTTGAGCTGAACTCGTTCCGATTCGACTGGTACAAGCCGTATTCGCTGCTGCTTGCGATAATCCATTCGATACTGTCGGCAGCGGTATGCTTTTCGTTTCTTGCGCTTGACCCATACAAAAATAAATTTGAAGCGCTCATCATTATCTGCATTGGCATTATTCTCGGAGGAATGTTCGGAAATATACTTGGGATAAGGATATATTTCAGCATTATCGTGAATGCAGTTGCATTTTCGCTCATGTTCCTATCTGTAAAGTATCTGCTGAAAAAAGAAGAGATAGAGATCGACTGCTACGGCGATCAGGCAAGAGTCGTTGAATACAAGAGCGGCTTCTTTGAAGAATAACAAAAGGCGGACTTAAAGGAAATCCCTTTCAGTCCGCCTTAATTTTTATCATTTATCACCAATCGTATGCTGCATACAGATCTTCATAGAATTTATCCCAGTCCGTCTCGGTGAACTTAGTTACCTTTCTGAACTTCATGATCTCATATTCGCTTTCAAAAATAAGCTCCTTACCGTCAATGGATGCTTCAAAGTCATAATAGCTTCCTGTTTCATCGGTAAAGCTGTAGGAGTTTTCTCCGTTCTCGACCCAGCTGAAGCTCTCTGTAGCTTCATCTTCCGAGCCTAACATCGTATATAGTGAAGCTGTACCGCTGCTGCTGATGTCGAGCTTGAAAAACGAATATAATTCAAGTCCGAACAGATCTTCCGGGGCATATTCCTCTCCGTTTGACCAGTAATAGCTGCACTCCCATTTGCCGTCGATAGTCTCTTGAGCTTCAGCTCCGGAGGATATATCAGGATGTTCATAGCTCGTATCATCATCAACGAACGAATCCCAATAGGATGATGCATCAAAATCGGAGAACTCGTCTACCCTTGTGAAATAGATGACTGTAGATATTATATCGGAATCAGCCGCAAAAACAAGTGATCCGTCCTCAAAATATGCCGTAACTTCCTCATCATCGTTTTCGTCATCAGAGCGGAAAACAGCCTTGTCATTGCCGTCCATAGTCCATATAAGAGTCTGAGTGGAATCCCCCTCAGAATAGCTGTCATAGATCTGAGAACGCATTTCAGCCGTTCCGTCAGGCTTTACCTCGAGCTGACCTATTGCATAAAGCGGAACCTCCATAGTATCGGTGATATCCTCCTCGCCGCTCAGCAGCCTGACAGGCTCCCATTTACCGATGAAAGCTTCCTCCCCCGTTTCTGCTGATTTCTTACCCGAGGCTTCGGTTTCCTTTTCAGTTTTTGCGGTAGTTGCAGTATCTGAATTTTCCTCGCCGCTATCCTCTGAGGTTTCAGCTTCATCAGCCGTTTCCGTCACTGCGGAGCTGCTTTTTTCCTTCTTGCTGTCATCATTTTCAGAACAGCCTGCAAATGCCGTCAGAAAAATTGCCGCAGCAGCGCACAAACAAAAAAACTTATTCATATTTCCCTCCGTTTATTCTGTAAGTATCGAATTCATTGTATTTCCAAGCATATTTGTTAGCTCATCCTGAGTGTACTCTGTAAACGAATCAACTCTTTTGAGGTAAAACTCCACCCCGTCCTCAGACATTACAAGAGAGCCATCCTTGTATTCCAGCCTGAAGCTCTGCTCTGAATCGCTGTCGTTTTCGATATAGGCAGTTACTTCGATAGAATCACTGTCAGCCTCCTCCCATTTGATGAGCATTTCGCTTGCAGAGCCTGTAGTACCGGACATCGGAGAGTGCCACTCGCCCTTGCCCTTATCCTGTATATCAAACTGAAAAAGGGCATTCAGCGGTATTCCCAGATAATCCTCGTAAACAGTTCCGTCAACGGACATTTCGGCAGCCTCCCATTTGCCGATAAACTTTTCATTGTAATTATTTCCGCAGCCTGTAAAGCAGCTTAAAAGCATTACTAAAACAAGTGCACCGGATATTATTCTTTTCATTTCTACCTCCTTTATACAAACACACTAAGGGTATCAACCATTTTCAGAAGTATAGTTTTCCTTTGCCCATTGCTCGAAGTCAAACTCCGAAAATCGGTCGACCTTAGTAAAACAGACCTCAAGCGTACCTTCTTCACCGACTTCATTCATTACGAGATGTTCGTCGGAATAGTCAAGCTTTATTATATCGTCATTACCTTCGCCTTTAAGTGTAACACTGTTTTCATTGCAATCCCATGTAAAATATCGGATATCTTCTTCGCCTCCTCCGAACGCAGACATCGGCGAGCCAAGACTTCCTTCACTGTCTACTCCGAGGGTAAGGTTATAAAAGGTGGCAAGAGGTATTCCCGTACCCATGAAAGAATCCCCCTGATCCTCGCCGTTCACAACAAGCTTATCGCACTCCCAGTAGCCGATATATTGTTCAGAGACATCTGTCCGCTCATTTCTTCTTCCGCACGAAACAAGGCAAAGTCCTGCTGACAGCAATATAAAAATCAGACAGATATATCTTTTCATGATAACCTCCTCGAAATACCGCTCTGCATGCAGTTAAATCGCTTTTTCTTTAAAGCCTTCGCTTATCATCGTATCCCATAGACATTGTAGCGCAGAGCAAAAGCATCACAGGCTCCGCATATCATTTCATAATTCGTAGGCTTGTCACTAAACAGCCCATCTGTCATGCGGCGGAATGCTCCGCTTATTTCGGCTTTATTTGCAAGATTCCGCATTGAGCGCTCCACTCTGGTCCAGTCAGTGCTGAAATGATCCGCGATCTCATGATAAAGTCCTGCAACTATTCCCGTAAGCTTTGACGGAGAAAGTATGCAAAGCTCCATAGCGTATGCAAGATAATCAAATCCGTCAAGATTTCGCTGAAAACCATACGATGCAAGAAATTCCGGTATCATAGTGATAACATCGTCATATCCGCAGCCCTTTATTGATTCCGTAACAGCAACGGATATCCTGCCAAGCGAAAACGGCATTACAAGGCACCTGTCAGCACCGGCTGAAAAAAGCTTACGGTGCTGACTGTTATCAGCAGTCAGATCGGCAACAATTACTTTAATTTCAGGGTATTCTCTTTTAATTTCCGCTATTATCTCACAAGTATGAGAGCATTCGGAATAATGAAAAAGGATAACTGCGGAAAAATCTGTTTCAGCACAGGCTTTTTTTACGCTATCCGGAAGACTGCTGCTGCACACACATCTGAGACGTTCCTTTTTCAGCCATTTTGCAATAAGCCGTCCTAATGCCGGCGAATCGTTAGCTATCAGAATATTTTTTTTCAATGTCATTTTCTCCTTACCTTGAACGCTGGAATATTCCTCTTATATTGCTTACTGCCCAGTCAAACGAATCGGTCGTTAGTACGGAATCGCAGTATTCGCAGACCGCCGAATGATTGATATTTACCTTAGCTCCGCAGTAAGGGCAGGTCTGACCCGTCGTTCCGGAGCTGACTCCCGTCATGACTCCTGTGGTACGACGATGAGGCTTATCATGATAAGTATAAGCGGTATGAGCCGTTTGAACCCCTTCACATCAGCCCCCTATGACCAGATATCATGCCCAATAGAATTATAGCATATATTTGGGTAAAAAGCAATAAATCGCGGACAATATTTTCGCGCAAAAAAGCGGACTGTAAAAGTCCGCTTTTCTAACCTCTGAAATTCTAATTTCTAACTTCTATCAATACATTCCGCCCATACCGCCTGCAGGCATTGCAGGAGCGGGAGTTTCCTCCTTGATATCCGCAACAAGGCTCTCGGTAGTAAGCACCATAGAAGCCACGGAAGCGGCGTTCTGGAGCGCGCTTCTTGTTACCTTTGTTGGATCAACGATACCTGCGGGTATCATATCTGTGTAAACCTCGTTGTAAGCGTCGAAGCCGTAGCCGACCTTGCGCGAGCGAACTATCTTATCAACAATAACGCTGCCCTCAAGACCTGCATTCTCTGCGATCTGACGAACGGGAGCTTCGAGCGCCTTGAGGATTATCTTAGCGCCTGTCTTTTCGTCACCGTCAAGAGAGGGAATGAGCTTTGCAACAGAGGGGATAGCATTGATATAAGCAGTACCGCCGCCTGCAACGATGCCCTCCTCAACGGCAGCCTTTGTAGCTGCGAGAGCGTCCTCAATGCGGAGCTTCTTCTCTTTCATCTCGATCTCTGTAGCTGCACCGACCTTGATGACCGCAACACCGCCTGCAAGCTTTGCAAGACGCTCCTGAAGCTTCTCTCGATCGAAATCTGATGTCGTATTCTCGATAGCTGCACGGATCTGGTTTACTCTGGACTTGATAGCGTCCTTGTCGCCTGCACCATCAACGATGATAGTATTCTCCTTCTGGATAACTACCTGCTTAGCCTGACCGAGCTGCTCAATAGTGGTCTCGGAAAGCTCGAGTCCGAGTTCGGAGGAAATAACCTCGCCGCCTGTGAGAACTGCGATATCCTTGAGCATTTCCTTTCTTCTGTCGCCGAAGCCGGGAGCCTTTACAGCAGCTACCTTGAATGTGCCGCGGAGGTTATTGAGAATTATGGTTGTAAGAGCCTCGCCCTCAACGTCCTCGGCAATGATAACGAGCTTCTTGCCCATTTTAACTATCTGCTCGAGGAGGGGAAGGATCTCCTGAATTGAGGATATCTTCTTATCTGTGATGAGCACGTAGGCGTCATCATAAACAGCCTCCATTTTGTCTGTATCTGTTACCATATACGGCGAGATGTAGCCGCGGTCGAACTGCATACCCTCAACTACCTCGCTGTAGGTCTCAGCGGTCTTGCTTTCCTCTATAGTGATAACGCCGTCAGCAGTTACCTTTTCCATAGCCTCTGCGATGAGCTTGCCGACATTCTCGTCAGCAGATGAAACTGTACCTACTCTTGCGATATCCTCAGAACCTGCAACTGCCTTTGAGTTAGCAGTGATAGCCTCTACAGCAGTGTCAACAGCCTTTGCGATACCTTTTTTGAGCACCATAGGATTAGCTCCGGCAGCGATGTTCTTCATGCCCTCTTTAACGATAGTCTGAGCGAGAAGTGTAGCGGTAGTAGTACCGTCTCCGGCAGCGTCATTGGTCTTTGTAGCGACCTCCTTGACGAGCTGAGCGCCCATATTCTCGAAAGCGTCCTCAAGCTCAATGTCCTTTGCGATAGTAACGCCGTCGTTAGTGATGAGCGGAGCGCCGAACTTCTTATCGAGAACGACATTTCTGCCCTTGGGTCCCATTGTTATCCTTACTGTATCAGCGAGCTTGTCGATGCCTGCCTGAAGCGCATTTCTTGCGTCTGCGCCGTACTTGATATCCTTAGCCATGATAGAATCTCTCCTTAATCTTTAATTTTGCTGTTTTATGCCATTATTTAACGATTGCGAGAATATCTTCCATTTTAACGATGATATATTCTTCGCCCTCAAGTTTTACGTTAGTACCTGAATACTTTGAGATGAGGACCTTATCGCCCTGCTTTACTTCCATTTTAACATCAGAAGTTCCGGGGCCTACCTCGACTACCTCTGCGACCTCGGGCTTTTCCTTTGCCGAGCCCGAAAGAATGATACCGCTCTTGGTGGTCTCCTCGGCTTCGGTCATCTTTACGACGACTCTGTCCTGCAATGGTTTGATAGTCATAATATATACCTCCTAAATAATGATCAAAGCTTGTTTAGCACTCTCTTTCTCAGAGTGCTAATTATATTTTACCACCTTTTTCTAATAAATCAAGTGTATTCTTCAAACTTTCACAAATTTTGGCAATGTGCACAATTGTAACCGGTATATGTGAATAATTGTAGCCTGCTTAGAGGAGCAAGTTAATTGTAAAGGCAGCATATCACGGGGACGACCAATATTGATCCGTTCCTTTGATATTCCGCCGCACCGCATTAAAAAAACTATATATCAAATTTTTCCGTAATTTATTGCTTTTCAGAAGATGATATGTTATAATATAAATCATCAACAAAAAAACTTCAGGAAGTGATAAAATATGCCAATAGTTTCGGCAGTATGTCCCTCATGCGGTGCACAGCTTGATGTTGATAACGGTAAGGACGCGGGTATCTGCAAATA
The DNA here is from genome assembly GCA_937910385.1 of uncultured Ruminococcus sp. Classification (GTDB taxonomy): domain Bacteria; phylum Bacillota; class Clostridia; order Oscillospirales; family Ruminococcaceae; genus Ruminococcus. The sequence continues at coordinate 22,181 of CALEPT010000139.1, forward strand.
CTGCGGCAATGCTTTTATAACCGAGAATGCTATAAACAATTACAATATCAAGTACGAGGTAAAAGCTGATACTGTAATTATGAATAACAGAGCAAGTATGGAGGAGCTCCTTGAACGCGAAGAGGTCTATTCCAGACTTAATGAAATTAAAAAGCTCACAGACCTTTACGAAGAGATGATAAAGCTCTATCCGAAGCGATACGAGGGCTGGTGGGGAAAGATACTGCTTCTCACGGGACGTTTCAACGACCTTGAAGCAGATATATCACAAGCAAATACATGGTTCGGCTTTGTGCGTGATTCGGCTCCCGCTGATGCCCTGCCCGACCTCGAGAAGCAGTATAACGGATATCTGTTGAAACGGTCTCAGTGTCAGCTCGCTGAGCTTAATAATAAACACTCTGAAAAAGTTACTAAATTGGAGCAAAAAATCAAATCAGAAAAAAGTGGAGCAAGATATTATGCCGTTAAATGGAGAGGACTGTTTATCGCTCTCATTCTATTCTTAGCAGCTTCAGCATTTATAGTTATAAAATCCCGCCAATTGATAAAGGACAATTGGAATGTTGACTCTGATGAAGTCAATAACCTCGCTTGGGTCGGATTAGCTGCAATCCCGATACTCTCGATATTATCTATCGTCTTTCTTGTATTGTTTTTCAAAAATCAAGAATTTTATGCTATAGGTGCTTGTAAGCGTGATGCGAAAAAAGCTGAAAAGGAGCTGTCCGATGAAGAGAGCTCCTACAAAGCCGAGTGTGACAGGCTTACAAGAGAAATAAACGAATTACAGTCAAAGATGAATACATAAAATCAAAGGCGGATCCAAAGGGGAGCCCCCTCTGGCGGAACGTGGCATAAAATTACCGAGCCCATAATTTCAGGCTCGGTAACCCACTTTTTCCG
>CALEPT010000140.1 GCA_937910385.1 uncultured Ruminococcus sp.
GGGTAGTCAACCAAAAATAATAAATAATTTTTTAAAAAAGTAGTTGACAAACCAGAGTTATAGGTGTATATTTGGTATATCAACCAAACAAAATAAAAAATACAGGTTGCAAGACCTGAATAGGAAGGAGATGAAAATGAAAAACATACAAAAGGAAACGATACTAAACATCGAATATAAGCCCGAAGTTACAGCGGCAGCAGATATGGCGGCACAGTTCATGAACGAACTTAACGAGATTGAACGGGCTGAAATGATCGGGTTTATACGCGGAGCAAGATTCGCAAAGATGAACACAGACCAGACCGACAGCCGCACGGCGTAACAGTTAAAGCATTTTTAAACTTGGAGGTAAAGACAATGATGATGAAAGAATTCACAGAAAGAACCGGCTTCGAACCTACAGCTGAAGAATACAGGGAGATCGAAAAAGAATACATGGCAAGCGACATTCACAAGGATGATTTCTGCAAGCGGTGGAAAAAGCAGGGCAATATCGGAAGGCTGGAACGCCAGAGAGCAAGACGTATCGAAGAATTAGAAAAACAACTTGAAAAGACCATAAAAGAAGCTGAAAAAACCGAAAAAGAAACCGAAAAACTGAGACTCGAACAATGGGTGGCAACGTATGACAAACTTTGCGAAGCGAATAAGAGAGCAGATGAAGCAGAGAAAAAGCTGGCAACTTTAATGGCAGCGTTTGAAGCTATCACAGGGAAAGAAGATATCAACAAAGTAGCGTAAATACATAAACCGCTGTGCTATCGGCGATACGGGCAGAAAGTTATTTTAAGAACATTGGAGGTAAAGGCAATGAGAATCGATTCAGAACTCAAAAAGGAAATCAGAACAGCACAAGGCAACAAAGAGAGAATGGCAATTATTGCGTTCAAAAACAAGATAAAGGCAGTTGCAGCAGAGTTATCTAAACCTTGGCAGGAAGGTGAGGATCCTAATACATATACATACATGAAAAGAAGGTATGAAGATAGCTTTAGGCGTTTTAAACGTGCTGAAATAGCAGTTTGTACCGCATTAACGATTAAATACTATAGTAAACACTACGAAGATTGGTCAGATGTTCCGAATTCCACATCTATAGCATGGGCTAATGAAGTATTAGACCTGTGTAATAGCGCGATACACCGTGAAAATTTCGACCTTGTTATCCGGAAGTTACATGACGCAAATGAAGTAGATCATTACGCAAAATTTTTTATAGAGCTTACTACAGAGGACGTAGCGTAGTAAACCGCTGGGCTATCGGCGATACGGGCAGCTATTTTGAGTACTGGAGGATGATTAGAAATGGATCTCATCGATATATCAGAACTTAAACCACATCCGAGAAATGAAGAATTTTTCGACCCGATAACAGGTATTAAGTGGAATGAGTTCTTAAAATCCGTAAAAGAGCGGGGAGTGATTGAGCCTGTCATTGTTACGCCGGAAAAGGTCATAGTGTCAGGTCACCACAGGGTAAGAGCGTGCAAGGAGTTAGGGATTAAGGAGATCAAATGCGTTGTACGCATTTACGACAACGAGGATGATGTTGTCCGGGATCTTATAGAGACCAACATAAGACAGCGGGGTGATGTAGGCGGATCCGAAATGAAAATGGCGGCACGGATTAAGGAATTAGAACGGATTTATGGGATACAGCATGGAGCGAAGTTATTCCAAGGAAATCAACATCAGGAGGTGATAGCTAATAATTATCCATCACCAAAAACCCAGTCAGACCTTGCTACTGAGTTCGGAATTTCAATAGCCACTTGGAAAAATTACAAACGCCTAGCCGACGCAATCCCGGAGCTGGCTACGGCGGTTGACAGCGGGCAGGTTACGAAAACCACAGCGATTGCTATGATGCGCAAGCTGTCAGAAACAGAACAAAAGGAGTTGTTATCTGAGCTTGGTGACTCCAAAAAGATCACTAATTCAGATGTCAATAAATACATAGAGCTACTCAATGAATCACAAAAGGAGGTTGATATCGCAAAGAGAAAAGTATCAGAACTTGAGGAACAACTCGCCAATACACCTGTAAAGACGGTTAAGGTTATCCCAGATGATTACGACGATCTGAAGGAAGCTGCCGAGGCATCGCAGGAAAGGGTCAGACAACTGAAGGTTGAGCTCGTACAGGCGAAAGAAAAGGCTGAAGAGAGTGGCAAAAGCTATATGAAGCTATATAAAGACTTTTCCAAGCTGGAAACGGAAATGAAAAGACGCGAAGGAACGCCGGAGCAGGTTAAGATTGCGGAGCGTGACTTTCAATATTTTGTATCCGCTACAAACAGTTTTCTACGCAATTATGGCGGTCATATATGGGCTTTTAACGAGTTTCATAATATGCCGGATTACGAAAAGCAGGACGTTATAAAAGCAGTAAAGGCACTGGACGCATTCGCGCAGCAGCTGATTAGAAATTTGGAGGGAAATATCACATGAGTAATAAGAACGAGATTGAGCAGCTTATAGAGCTGTCAAAAGAAAATATGCTCACATCTACCAATTTAAACAGGCAGATGGGCGTGTTAAATACAGCTGTAAAACTGTTAGAAAACAGACAGGATGACACAGATAAAGAGATTAAGAATATGAAAGGCAAGATTCAGGGATTGGAAGATGATACATCTATTACAGGGTCACAGCGCAAACAGATCAGACAGGCAATAGCTATACGCACCTCTAAATTACTGGAATTAAGATATGATAAAACAGGCAAGGTTGCACCTGAATCTATAGGAGATAACGTTCGGTATAGAAAAGGTTTTATAAGCCGCTGTTACAACGATTGTAAAACAAACAGCAGAATGGCGGACAGTTATGTAGATACAGCCAAACGTGATTTTGACGCTGTAATGGAGTTTATACAGGATTGGATTCCGCCGGGCGGTGTAGAAAGTTATAAAGATTACCTTGATCAAATACAGGAAGAAAAAGCGAAAATGGCTGGCTGATTATGGAGGGTAAAACAAATGACATATCAAGACTTCGTAAACAAAACAGGATTTAAACCGCTGCCGGATGAGTTTATAGAAATCGGCTCAGAATACACGCACTCAGGAGCTGATGCGGATCAGTTTTATGAAATGTGGCTGGCGGATGGGAAGCTTTTGAAATACGCGAATGAACGTGGCAAAAGGATAATAGAGATGGAAGCCGAAATAAACGAACTGACAGACAAGCTGGATCGGATACATGACATTATAACGTCGTCATAAAAGAAGCTTTTTTTTAATATAACAGAACGGATGAAGTGACATAAGGGTGAAAAAATGAATTTTGCGGACAAGTTAAAGGGACTGATGAAGCAGCAGAATCTGTCGCAGGTACAGGTAAGACAGCTGACGGGAATTGGAGCCTCCTCGATCAGCCATTACTTAAGCGGCAATCACGAGCCGTCAAAGGCACGTAAAAGGGATATCGCTGTTGCTCTGGGAGTTCAGGAAAATTACTTTGATGAGTACCTGCCGGACGCGCAGATACAAAAAGAAGGGGAATGCGTAAACCTTCCCGTTACATTGGCAGCTAAGCTGATGCGCAAATCCCCAAAATGGTTATGCAAGGGACTGCAGGAAGGCAGGTTCTCATGGGGATACGCTGTTAAGCTGAACCGATGGAGCTACTTTATATCATCAGTAAAATTTGCAGAACAAACAGGGATAAAAATACCTGTGAATGAGATGGAACAGGCTTATGAAGCGTAAAAAAGGAAAACAGTACATGACCACACGGGTGCAGTACAAGGCGGTCAAGAAATACGACCACCAGCAATTTGACGATTTCTGCTCCACAATCTACCGGGAGGGCTACGATGACGGAAAAGCGGCAGTACCCGGAGCCGACATTGAGGATGTCATGACGGCGGTCCGCGCCGTGAAAGGGATCGGGGAAAAGCGGCTGGCAGAGATAAGGGCGGCGGTAGAAAAGACTTTCACGCCGGGAAAGGAGGATGCATAAATGCTGATCTTCGTATGCAGCCCCATGAGAGGGGAAAGACCATACACCACCACAAAGTACA
>CALEPT010000141.1 GCA_937910385.1 uncultured Ruminococcus sp.
AAAGGCAAAAACTTATCGGTATATCCTGAGTACGGCAGTCAATTTGCTGACGGTTTGCGCAATAGTTTATTTTGAACTTTACCGCTTCTGGGGCTGCTGATAATAACGGCTTCCGATGAGCTCAGCTAAAAATATATCAATAAATAAAGCCGATGCTATATCAGCATCGGCTTTATGATATACGATTTAATATTAGTCTATTATCAGGATATGATCGGTGATCGACCAATTTCAACTAATTGATCGGCACATCCGTATATAGGATATCGAGATCTACATCGCCTGTGATGCCGTCGATCCTGCCGCAGCTGCTTGCTTGCCAGATGGCGTAATCTCCCATATAATCGGTCTGATCGGTGAAGTGTGCGAGCCAGACGGGATTTAAGGCTTTCGACTCTTCGCTCCAGAAATTATTCAGGAAATTCTTGCTGCTGTAGAGCATTGCCGAATATCCATAGCTCTCCAATTCCTCTGAGAAAATACGATAGTACTCGTTGAGGTCGTGAATGTTCATTCCATATTTCTGAAAACCGCCGAATTCCTCCCAGTCGAACGCAACGGGAAAGCTGAGCTGAGTGCCGCCGAGCTGTTCCGCTATCCAACGTGCGTGCTCGCGGACATTATCTTCAGAGCGGTCTGTAGTATAGATATAGACACCCACATCGAGCCCCGCATTCAAAGCTCCGGTAAGGTTGGACTGAAAATAGTCGTCCATAGTGATATTGCTGTAATAGTAGCCTATACGCATGATGACGAAGCTGCAGCCTGCGTTCCTGACTGCCTCAAAATCAATGCTTCCCTGCCATGTTGAAACATCAATACCAAATCGCACGTTGTCCGCAGCGTACCTTTCCATGAAGTCCGAAAAGTTTATCCTTTCGTTATTATTGGGAGGAGTAGGCACAACGTCAGCTACGGTTATTGTAACGTCCCACGAAGTAGCGTTGCCCGAGCTGTCCGTGGCAGTTGCAGTAAGGGGATAATCTCCGTTTGTATTTGGGTCAACGCTGCCCGTATATGTGAGAATGGGGGAGCGGTCATAGTTGTCTGCAAAGCCGACGTAGTCGTTCAGGTCGAAGGCAGTTCCTCTCAGGTGGACAGGTGACCAGCCTGAATTCAGAAGCAGCGGCGGAGTCGTATCTGTTACTGTATATGTTATATCATATGTGAATTGGCTGCCCTCGTGTATATATGGGATTGTCAGCTCGTGCTGACCGATCTCGCTCGTATCAAGGAGCATATCTGGATCAACGAGCTCAACATTTGTATCGGTGATGTAATCTCCGACAGTGAGTACATCATATACCTCTACGCTTTCGCTTCCTGCCATTATTATATCGTGTGGAGGCGAGGGAACGGTAGTAGTTACGGCAGCAGTGGTAACAGCCGCAGTCGTCGTTGTGTCCGATGTGGTTGAAACGGTCGTGGTCGCAGCAGCGGTGGTATCTGCAACAGAATTATCTGCGGTGGGCAGGGTGCGCGTTCCGCATGATGAAAGCATAAAAACCGCAGCCGCAAAGGGGAGAATGCGATTAAGCTTCATTATTTTCTTCCTTGTTTTTATCATCTTTTTCGGCATTTCTGTACTGTAGGGGAGTTATGCCGTAGGCGCTTCCGAAAAGCTTTACGAAATAAGAAGTATTTCCGTATCCGGTCATAATTCCAATGTCTTTGACAGACAGGTCGGTTGTCCTGAGGAGCTCGGCAGCCTTTCTTAGGCGGCTCGTAATAACGTCCTTGTTGACGCTGACACCGAATGTAGCAGTATAAATGTGCTGGAATCTTGAACGGCTGAGCGAGAGCTCCTTAGCCATATCGTCGATAGAGTAGTCTCTTGACGGCCAGCGGTAAATGGATTCTCTTATCCACATGAGTTTTTCAAAATAGGCGCTTTCAGAGCTTTTGCTTTTGTCTGCGGCGGAGCTGACTTTTTCTCCGAGTTTATAAAGCATAAGGCGAAAATAGAGATCAACGGAACTGCTTTTATATGGATTTGAGGAATATTGTTCAAAGCACATATTCCTTGCAATTGCTGAAATGTCGTTGACATCGTATACAGCGACGGGTCTGTTGAGCGGTATGTCGAGGGAATGTATCAGATCGAGTTCTTCATCGTCCGGAGCAAAGTGTATCCAGTCGTCAAAATATTCTTCACACGCCGGGGAATAATGCTGAGGGATCCCGGGAGCATAGATGATGAAGGAGCCTGCGGGCGTTCTGATATCCTTTCCGTCAACTCTGAAATATGCTGGAGACTTTATGATCAGCAGAAGCCAGTCACCCGTACCCTCCGGACGGTCGATGTAGAACGTGCGGTCATGGCGGTGGTTATATCCTATCTCATCCATTCTCATATTAGATCACCTTCTTTAGTGGAATTATAACATATTCCTTATGATATGTCAATATTTCGTCAGCTTCAGCGGATATAGATATGCGAATATCGGCATAATGAGAGCAATTAGACGGAACAAACTTATATAACGCTGATTTTCGACAAAAACTTCGTTGACTTTTCCTTTGCGATAGTGTATAATAATATCATCGGACAAGTCGTCCGAAATAAAATAATTTTCCCACATAAAGCAGCCGGACTTCTCTATTTACGTTTTCCTTGAGGAGTCTGGCTGCTTTTATATTATCCCCGGTTTTTTAATAGCGATACTTGATTTTGTAAAAGAAAATCGCTGTTATGAGAAAAATTGCATTTCAAATAAACGAAACATGAACTGTCTGCTTCTTACTCGTTATCGCTGTGTGTTAATGCAGAAGACGCGCATACTCGGAAAAAAACTGCGCCTCAGAATAACTGAGACGCAACTTGTCTGCGGAGACTCTCCGCTGTGTTATCTGTACTAAATAGATGACAGTGCCGTAAGCGATGTACAACTATCATT
>CALEPT010000142.1 GCA_937910385.1 uncultured Ruminococcus sp.
ATACAGGCGAATCTCGATTTTGTCAGCAAAAAATAGTATACAAAGTTTCGGACTCAGTTTTAGTGGTTTTCACGAAATGTGGAAACACCGGAATCGAGTCCTTTTTTGTTTCCCCGAAAACCAAGTGATAGAAAACCTATCAGCGATTTGTGAGCCGTTTTTGACGGCATCGGTTGCAGGTCGGGAAACTGCACCACCGAGAGCAACTACAGCCGCTGTGAACGATTTTTGAGCCCAGTGGCAAAGTTCATCCGCTTATTCAAGCTCGTATCTGGTCAATTCGTAATCTGTCCATTTTAGATAGACTTCAGCTTACACCATTGGCGAGAATGATGATACAAAGATACTCAAAGGCGTGATATATCTTCATTTCAATTGTGCGACGTTGGATCACTTGCGTCAAAGCAAGGAGCCGTTCGCATCACTTGTTATTTATATTAATTGAATAATAGTTGTTGCAGGGTAACATTTTTCAGAGTGTTGCCCTGCGTTTGTTTTTTATAGAGAATAAAATATTCCTCAACAAAAACACACAAAAAATGTTAGTTATCAATAATTTGTGAACAAAAAATGTACGAACGGATTACAAATTTGTAATTCATCAAGCACTAAATTAGTGGATAAAAATAACTGGACTTAATAAAATTGCCAAAAGTGTTGAACAAAAAACATGATGAAATAATCTTGTTTTACAAAACTAACATAATTTAGGATTACAAATTTGTAATTCGTCGAAGCCTTGACAAACGTCAGGAAGGGATATATAATTTAGGCAGTTAGCAGATACTTACATCTCTAACACTAACAACCACCTATGAACCGTGGCAGCAGCCTCGGTTTAGCAGCTCGATGTGCACAGAGCGGTCATACATGAGACAAGCCGAATTGATCAGCGGCGAGTTTCGGTACAAACAAGATGTCAGTGCGGAAAGGCTCCGTAATGACGAACGACAATATATTAAGGAGGATTTAACAATGTTAAAGAAGAGAATCACATCAGCAATTGCAGCCCTCGCTATGGCTGCAACAATGAGCGTTTCTGCTCTTAGTGCTTCTGCAGCAACTTATGACACACCAAACGATGACACTTCAATCGTAACACTGCAGCGTGATTATGCGAATTATACTAGTTCAGCTTTCTATTCCCTCCCGAGTGACAATCCTGCACCAATGGGAATGGACACTCTTTGCATTGACAGTACAACGACAGATTCCAACGGTAATGTTAAAGTGAAGTTGAAGGAGGGCACTCTTTCGATTTGGACGTGGAATCTTATTACAGCTACAATTACAAGTTGCAAAAACACAGCGACAGGTACCGAGTATTTCCACGCTGCTACTTCGGATTGTCCTTACGGATATATACTCATTCCTGCATCTGATATTTCAACAGATTCAAATGGCGGATACGTTGATGTGACGGTTTATTTTGGCGGTAGCATTACAACAATTATTGCGCTTACGCCTATGACTAACCCTATGGATCTTAGACTCAGACTGTTTACATAAGCGATTAACTTGATTCAAATGCGTTTTTTACGCAAAAAAAGTATGCCTCTCTTTGTTGGTCTCCCGTTACAGGGAGACCAACAATAGGGAGCAAAAGGAGTTATATAAAAATGTCAATGAAGAAAAGAATTTACTCCGGTTTGATTGCATTAGGTATGGCTGTTTCATCCGGAGCTATTTTTATGCCGAGTTATTGTTCTTATGCAATCGAGTCTCAGACTGAAAGTGTCGCTGAAAGAACTGCGGCAGCGAAAGAAAGGTACTTATCAAAATTAGCTGAAGCCAAAGCATTATCAGCTGATGATTATTCGGCTGATTCTTATGCATTGTATCAGAATAAGCTGTCGGGATTTAATGTTGAAACGATACTTGGTATGGTGCCAAATTTCTATGTAGCTGCTGAATACAATGAACTTTGTTACGGAATTGATTATGCAAAATCGTTTCTTAATAAGGATAAAAATCATACATTTTACAATGATTTAGAAGAGCTGATCAACTATGGCGAATCACTTAATCCTGACGATTATACCGAGGAGAGCTTTCAAGCTTTCACAGAAAAATTTACGACATTAAAAACTGGAGAATATTCTCTTTCCAACGCATGGGAGAAAGAAAAAGCCGGAAATGGAATAAATATATATACATATTTTATTATTAATCAGTATAGACCTTGCTTTGATCTTTTAGTCAGAAAAGATCGAGTTAGTATTGAAAAAACAGATAACGATACTGGAATTACACTGGCTTCTAATAGCGATCACATTGCTCAGGAAGACACATTTGTAGTCAGAAAATATGATAATACTAATTGGGATTGGTCAGAGAGTGATAGTTATTCACTTAAACAAGTTCCGAATATGTGTGATAACTATGTACGATATAATATATCGTTGTTTAATGAGAACGGTATATTAAGGGATATGGATGATGTGTACAGTATAGTTATACCTGTGCCTGATGAATATAATATCAATTCATTGCAGGTTCAGATTTTTAGCAATCGAGCTGCTATGGGTTCTATTGCAAGAACTGTCATTGATAAAGAAAATCGAGTAGTCACTGTGACATATCAACAGGGATATCTTGATATGTGTAATGGAGGCTCTATAGTTTTAAAGACACCAATTACCGCAGTTAATCCAACAAAGTTAACAGACGATGGAGTGTATTCCATTACAGCTAATCTAACGGCTTTTAGTGATGCTGCCAAAACATCTATGGCTGATGCGGCTATAAATCATGCATCTTATTTAACAAAAAGCGGCGATGATATAGCTGTTTATATTGATTTCAAGCCTATCTATGTTATCGATAAGGACACCCCCTCATATTGTGGAGGACTTTGGAGCGAAAAAGGAACATCCAGAGACGGTGAATATTACACTGATAGCGAAACAATATTAAGTTACTATACTGAAAGCAATGGAACTATAAGAGATAATGATATTTATGATGGCGTTACTCAAATTCCATGTGTAAAGACCATTAAACTTGATTTAGAAAGCGATTGCTATAATAGATATGGAGGATACACATTGGTTGTTAGCTCTCCTTCTATGGCGGCATTGAATCATATCGCTTTTGAAGATTATATTTGGGATGAACTCCTTTGCAATCTGATGATTTCTAATGCAACATATCTTGGTACACTCGATCAGGCATCTTCGTATCTGCCAACATATGACATAACAGCACTTCAAAGAGAGTATGAATATGCAAACATTCTCGCTGATGATAACATCTACACAGACGAGTCATGGGCAGATGTTCAGGCGCTTCTCGACACTGAAACAACAACAGAGGATAAGAAGTGCGTAACAGGATATTCCGACACAGCAGAACTTACAGCCCGTATTGCAGAATATCAGTCGGCTACAGCGGCTCTTGTTGTTGACGAGAATAAGAAGATAGCTGACGGAAGATATCTTGTTCCTGCACACATGATTAAAACCGATAGAGCATCTGACTCAATGTCTGAAAATGCTATAAATCATAATGTAGTTGTTGATGTTAAGGACGGCAAGGCTACTGTTCAGGTTGAGTTCAAGGGAATGGCTATTGACGATAAGTTTGGCTACCTTGAAAAGCTGTCATACTTTAACGCAGGCTATGAGTATAATGGATTCGGTGCTCCTGTTGGTGAAGTTACCGAAGCAACCGTTATAAACAAGTATGATGTTATTGATGAATACAGTGGAAAAAATCCCCCTCATTATCTTGAATTTCCTCTTGTAGACGGAAAGGGTGCTGAATGGATACCATTGCAGGTGTTTGTTCCTGTAATGGAAGCTGTATCAACAGGAAGCGGAACACAGAGCGTTCTGATGCACCTTGACTGGGAAAACAAAGTACCTGCTGGCAAAATCGCTGAGTACACTGGTAATACCCTTTCACTCAAGGATGATTTCGGACTTAACTTCTTCTTTAACTTTGGCGAACAGACTCTTAATGATGCAGGTGCTAAGGTTAAGTTCACTCTCCCTGACGGCTCTGTTAAGGAGTACGTTATCAGCGAAATTGCAGACGCTGACAAGACTGCAAACGGTTATAAGTTCTCTGCAAATGTTGCCGCTAAGGAAATGACAGCACCGGTTAAGGTACAGGTTATCCTTTCAAACGGCGAAACAAGCGAAGTATTCAGCTGCTCTGTTAAGGAGTACGCTGACAAGCTCATTGCTTCTTCAACTAATGAGTCGGAGATCGCTCTTGTTAAGTCTATTCTTAACTACGGCGGATATGCTCAGGAGTTCTTCGGATATAACAAGACAGCCCTTGCAAATGCAGACCTCACAGGCGCTGAAAAAACTCTTGGCGATGTAACAATCGCAAATACAAAGCGTGAAAGAGTTGAGGACGAGGACGATGGTATCAACTTCTACGGTTCATCTCTCTCACTTAATACAAAGATCGACCTGAAGGCATACTTCACTCTTGAAGATGGAGCAAAGATCAGCGATTATACATTCAAGATCGGCAGCACTGAACTTACTCCTGTTGAATCAGGCAATAAGTATTATGTTACTATCCCCGATATCACTTCCAGAGATATAGATGAGCGTTCAGCCATCGAAATTGCTAATAAGTCAGGCGAAGGAGAGCTGTCCGTTAAGACAGGTCCTTACGCATACATCTACAAAGCACTTTCAAAGTCATCTGACGAGAAGCTCCAGTCTCTCATGAAGGCATTGTACTTCTACAGTCAGGCTGCTGAAAACTATAACGCATAAGGAGGCATAAAAATGAAGGAAAAATATATCACTCCGGAGACTGAGATCATCGAGTTTGAGAATGAGGATGTTATCACTACAAGTGATCCTAACGAAACACCTATTCTCTGATTAAACTGAACTATTTGCAATCAGGAACAGACGGTGTTAAAAATACTGTCTGTTCCTTTCATATTGGCATAAAAAAATTGATGACATGCCAAAAAAAGCCCGAAATATCGGGATTTTTTGCCACCTAAATCTCGAAAAATTTACTTCGATTTTCATAGATGACATTGGGGTATTTTAGGCCTCTGGCTGGATTTGAACTCTCAAAAGTGCGAATTCAATCCTCTCCAAAGGTCGAAATACAGGCGAATCTCGATTTTGTCAGCAAAAAATAGTATACAAAGTTTCGGACTC
>CALEPT010000143.1 GCA_937910385.1 uncultured Ruminococcus sp.
GATCCTGCAACTTCATCGCCGCGGTCACCTCCTGACCAACAATCATACCACAGCTCTCAGACGAAGTCTATTCATCAGACCTGACGAAAACCGACTGTTGAAAGAAAGCATACCTCACAGGACTATCCCATGTGTATTCCAAGAGCTTCCTTGCGCTCACGTTCTTCTGCGAGAGCCTTGCGATCAACGTGCTCACGAGCGCACTCGGTATCGTCGGCAGGCTCGTCCTCGATTATCGAAGCCATAGCTGTAACGCCGCCGACAATGCTATCAATACCGACTGCGAGATCACTATCCACTTGGCTACTTTCAATCTTAGCTTGTGCTTGTATTCGTCGAGCTCTTTCAGCTTCGAGCCATATTCCTCGTTCAGTTTCCCAGCCTGTGATGACAGGTCCGCCGTTGACTTCTTCAACTGCTCGACTGCTAAAGTCGCGGTTTCCGACGTTTGATCCAGCAGCTTCCGACAGCTCGCTATGGTATCTCTCTGCTCGGAGCGTACTGTTTTCAGCACCTGTTCCGTTTCGGCTTTCGTCGCCAGCACCGAGAGTCTGGTGAGTATCTCCAGCTGCTCCTGTGACATCAATCGGTTCAATTCTATCAGCGCTCTCCAGTTGGAATCGAGCACCACCACTGTCGGTTGAGTGTCCGATGCTGCTGACAATTCCTTGTCGTACATCTGCTGCAATTCTTCTTGTCTCGAACTCATATTCCATATTCTCCTTTCTATACTTGTCACCGTGAAGTTTATTGTCACGACACTTTCTGCCATTGGGGCAAGTGTAGGTGATGTATTTGCGGTTGTCCTCCCACCTGACATCATAGCCTTGCTGCTTCATCAGGAAGCAGAACTGCTTCTTTGACTTAGCTTGCTTCATGACTTGGTTTATGACGTTCATCAGTTCCCATTTGAAGCTCTCGCCGCGCTTGGCTGACCTGTACTCGCTGTCGGAGAGATAGTCCCTGTTCATTTTCTTCTTGGGGACATCGAGTACATGGACACCGTAGTGCTTACAAATCTCATCGCTGAGTTTCATCAGCTGTTCAACGCTTTCCTTGTTGGAATGATACTTCTTTCCGTCCTCGAAGCTTACCGAGTTCAACACCAAGTGGCTGTGGATATGCTCTCTGTCAATGTGAGTTGCGACTACAACTTCGTATTTGTTGAACGCTTTCTCCGCGAGCTCCACTGCAATTTTGTGTGCAAGCTCGGGTTCAATTTCATATCCGCTGGGGAAGCTCTGCACCAGATGATAGTAGAGCCGCCCGTCAGGCTTGTGGTAGAGATTCTTGGTTGCGGTCATTTCATCGAGTGCAGTTTCGGGCGAGCAGTTGACTCCTGTCACGAAACGCTTGTCCTCTGAGACTGTTTTCTCCTTTCGGCTGACGTATGCGAGGACGTTCTTCATACCGCCAGCGGTCTGGGTTTTGTTGTTGATAAAATGAATTATCGGCATCACTTCACCACCTTTGCTATCTCACAGACTGCCGCTGTCACTGACCTGTGCTGTTCCACAAGCTCGTCCAGTCGGACGGAGTGAAGCCGTCCTTCATGTGCCAGCATTGCTATCTGATTGAGGTTACGCCCGATTGCTTTCTGCTGTTTGGCAACCTCGTTCAGTCCTTCAGCTACGATAATCTTCTTGTCCATAGCCGACCTGAGAACGAAGTCACTGAGGGATAGCTTGTGCCGTTCAGCCTTACTGTGTATCCGATTGTACTCGTCATCGGTACAGCGGATAGTGATAGTTCTGTTTCTCTTTCGCATATTTCAACCTCCTTTGCTTCCGTTTCGTTTTTGTAGGGACGCCCCGACATTGAGACTTTCTGTCCGTTTTGACTATGTGGAGGCGCCATTGGGCGCGGCACCTCGCCGCAGGGGGTTCGGGGTTCTCCCCGACCAGCAAGCGTTCGGCGGACTGCCGAATGCGATGCTGGCATTTCATACTTCCGTCGCCTGTACTGCTCCGTCAGCGGTAGTTTTCTCCTTATACCAATTCCGCCACACTCGCTCCACGTTGCGCAACAATCGCTTTTGTGGGTACGGGTGGGATAACTACCCGATTTGGACTGCTGCGGCAAAAATGGGCATTTTTGTGCGTGACAGTAACGCTACCGTGACAGTAAAACTACCGACACAGAATCCTACCGACACGCCCCGCAGATGAAGCTATATAGAGCTTTGTGAGCTGTCGGGCAGTGCCTGCGTGACGGTAACATTTCTACCGTCACTACTGTCACGCTCGACGTTGTAGTGAAGAATAATAACTCGACCTTTGTGAACTCTTTCGTACTTGAAATCAATTCCGTACTTGCTGAGTTCATATCCATTCTGAACCAAGTCTCTTGTAACTCGATTCGGATAAATGACTTCATCGGTAACTGTTTTCAGCTCAGCGACTAACTCAGTTGCAGTACCTTCAAAGTGAATCCGCTCCTTGATGAAAAGATAAACAGCAGAGAGAACAATATTGTCGCGGCTCTTCTTCGGTGCAGGTTCGTTCTCAACTATCCAGCGCATGACATCGGTATCGAAATGCATTCGCAATTCAGTGTATTCAATGTCACGCCCCTGACAATACATAATAGCTTTTCCTGAGCCGCACTTTGTTTCTTTGAGCGCAAAGTTTCCGTCAGTTGCACCGCCGATACCTGTACTGCCTGTCATCATATTGAACGGATTATCGTCCTTAGCTTTTCGCATATGATGTATCAGCAGTATGCAGATGTTCAAGCGATACGCAAGCTGTTTGAGTGCGATCAGTTCTGCGTAATCCGAACCATAACTCGACTCAACATTACTGCGCACCATTTGCATAACGTCAATCACAACTATCTTTAAGTCATCGTGATCTTTCTTGAATGCTTCTATCTGTTCTTCGAGACCTGCACCGATTTTATCAGCGGCAAGTGCGAAGTGCAGATTCTCAATCGGTTCGGCATTCATCTTAAACAATCTGCGCTGTAGTCGCTGATAGTTATCCTCGAGACAAAGATACAAAGCAGTTCCCTGAATAGTATCACGTCCGAGTACAGGAACTCCTGTTGCAATGCTGAGACAGATATCCATTGCCATCCACGACTTACCTACCTTCTGCGCACCTGCAAGGACATACAGTCCCTGTGTAAGCAGTCCGTCAATGATGAACTCCTTCGGCTTGAATACTGTTGACAGTATTTCTTCTGCGGTTTTCGTCTGTAACATATTACTCATAGCATTCCTCCTTTCCCATGAGATTCCCGAACACAGCCGACAGCTTTTTTCGTTACGGGCAACTGCTCGCGCGAACTATTTGTGTGGGCTGTGTCGGGCAATTCGTCACCTCCTGTTGTTTGCTGCCTGCCTAATAGCAGCATACATATTTGCACTAAAAAACGCCCTGCCGAATGTATCAGCAGAGCGTTGATGAAAAATGCCTCCATATATATACCGATGGGAAACGAAAAAAACGAAGATTGCAACTATCGGGAAGCAAATCTTTGTATAGATGCACAAGTAGCAAAATGAAAACATATATCCGATTAGTAATTTTTACCAGTAAAGAAAAATCCCCACAGCAACACTGTGGGGAGATGTTTACGCCGCCGGATCTTTATTGGAAGAACCATTGGGGATAGCGGTCTCAGGCGATTCTTTTTGCATAAAGATGATCTTACACTTTTCAAACAATGCCAATATCCGTTTATAGTTGTAGCTGACTAATCCCGGATAACCGAAGGCTTTAGCTTCTTCATAGAGCGAGATATATTCATCACGAAGCTTGTCCAATGCTCGTCGGCGCAGATCCTGCACTGCTCTCACAGTTGTACCCATTCTTTCTGCGATATCATATGTATCAAGTCTACTCTTGAAGGAGCAGTAGAGAGCGCTGTACTGCTTCTCTGTTAGAACTTCCATCGCTTCCCTGAGAACCGGATCATCAAATAGATCATCAAATCCGTTTGTGACTTTCCTTTCAGCACTGAGTACAACAGAAGGCGTGTCCTGAAAGCGATGTTTTCTCGCTTCCGCACTTTCCCACTCGTTGTATTCTTCAAGACTGCAAGCCTTTCTGTTCTCATAATATCGCCTGTCAGAATTCAGCTGGTCTCGCTCGACCTTCTTCCATTCCTCAGACTCATAAAACGATGTCGCCTGTTAGTATGCTTCCTGACCATGTGTATCCTTATAGTTCTGTATCGGCGTATCCAATTCAAGAACGCTCTTATCGTTTTGCCTATGATGTCTGTTCACTCTCATAATGTACTATCCTTTCTGGCGAAAGGCTTACTACGTATGTATAGAACGAACGTTCTTGTTTGGTTAATGCTATTGTATCACACGTTTGTTCGGATGTCAATAGATAATCGAAAATTTGTTCTTATAACTAATACAGTGATTTGATATGAATATCTTCAAAAGACAAAAAGTATCGTTCAAAGCTATGTCGCTCAATAAATATAGCCGCAAGTCTCCCTGCGGCTATTTTCATTTCTATTCACTTATCTCAAAGAACGCTGTACTTGTATCCGTGACGCTGCTGTTTAATTCGAGAGTATCACTTTTCAAGATCAAGCGAGGACGATAATTAGTCATATCTCGCCATAGTCCATATCCATAGCTATCGAAAAGCTAAACTCGGGATACGTCTGGAAGAGTTCCTTTTTGATCTCTTCAAGGACAGCCTGACGGCTCAAAGCTGATAACAACGTCAAAGCGAACTGCTTTTTCGGCCTTATTATAGTAAAAACCGTGAACCTGCTTTGCAAATTCGTGAGTAAGCACCCGCTCAGTTATCTCTTTACGAAGCTTAGTCACTTCGGTATCCTGATTATTGATCGAGTAAACGCCAACCGCAGTGAGAATCACCTTATGCTTCTGATAAACAGCTATCATGATCTCTCTGGTCAGCTCGTCCAGTCTGCTGATTGGACAGCTGTCCTCCAGCTCGATATGAACGGAACCGTTATAGTTGTCGGGACCGTAATTGTGCAGGATAAGATCGTAAGCGCCTTTAACCTCG
>CALEPT010000144.1 GCA_937910385.1 uncultured Ruminococcus sp.
CTTTATCACTCGCAGCATGCGCAGCAGCACCTATGGCTATGACAGCAAGTGCGGCTTCTATCGAGATCACAGGCATTTCCACAGATCAGGCTCACACATTCGAGGTTTACCAGATATTTACAGGTGACCTTTCCGACGGCACATTTACTAACCTTAAGTGGGGTACAGGCATTTCAGCGTATGACGGAACAGCAGTTACAGCAGGCGCTCTTGTTGACAGTGACACTATCGACGCACTTGGAACAGATGCAAGAGCTATCATCGACAAAATAACAAAGAGCAGCACTAAGGCTTGCGCAGATGTAACATCATCGGCTGGTACAGCTACTATTTCAGGACTTGATGACGGTTATTATCTTGTACTTGATACAACGAATCTTGATGACAAGGACGACGCTAATTCCGCATATATCATTCAGGTTGCAGGTACAGCAAGTGTAGCTATCAAGAATGAGACTCCTTCTGTTGACAAACAGGTGCAGGATGAAACAGCTGACGCTGAGGCAGGTGCAACAAACGGTTGGGGCGAATCCGCTGACCATGCTATCAATGAGACCTTCCAGTTCAAGCTCACAGCTACTATCCCCGCAAACGCTGACCTTGCTGCTTATGATACATATAAGCTCGTATTCAATGATACAATGTCAAGCGGTGTAACATTTGAGGATATCGATACTGTTACTGTTGGTGGAACAGAAATAGATGCAGAAGCTTATACTTCCACTGCTACAGATGATACAGCAGGACTTACATGGTCGCTCACTATCAACGATGTTATTGCTCTTGTTCCTTCCGGAAAGACATGGAGTGAAGATGAGATCGTGGTTGAAGTAATCTATAATGCTCACCTTAATGAGAATGCTATTATCTCAACTGAAAGCGGCAATAACCTTGTGGTAAACAACAATAAGGTTGACCTCCAGTATTCAAACAACCCCGATTCTACAGGAACAGGCACAAGTGATCTTGGTCAGACTCCCGAGGATTATGTATGGGTATTCACATACGAGGTTGACAATACAAAGTATAAGGTTTCCGCAGCAGAGGGTAATGAGCTTGCCGGCGCAGGCTTCACGCTCTACTCTGACAGCGCTAAGTCGACTGCTATCAAGCTTATTGACAATGGCGACGGTACATATACAGTAGCAGATCAGTCTGCGGCTTCGGGCACTATTACTGAGATGACTTCTAATGATGATGGTATCTTCAACATCAAGGGTCTTGATGCCGGCACTTACTACCTGAGTGAGACTTCTGTTCCCGACGACTACAACGCAGCAGATGATATCACTATCACTATCGGAGCAACACACGTTGAGAATACAGCAGGTACAGCTGCTAATCTCACACTCGATGCTACAAATGTAGATAATGACATCGTTGATACAAAGAACAATTCACTCCCCAGCACAGGCGGCATGGGCACAACGCTGTTCATTCTCGGCGGCGGCTGCATGGCAGGTCTTGCAGGAATCTACCTCATCTCCAAGAAGAGAGCAAAGGACGCTTCTGCAGAGTAATTAAGAATTAAAGAGAATAGAAACTCTTAAATAAACCCGCGCCTCCCTTCGGGGAGGCGGTCAGGGAGAGATCCATAAGGAGAAGATGATGAAGAAAAAACGCGATATTATTACGACTGTTATTTTTGCCGTCATTTTTCTTGTGGGACTCTCCGTGATGTTATATCCGACATTTGCAAACTGGTGGAACCGTAACAAGGCTTCGCATACCGTTTCGGCTTACAGAGAAGCGGTTGCACAGATGGACACCGGCGAGGCAGAGCGGCTTTTACAGGAGGCTTATGATTACAATGATCAGCTTGCACAACTCTATGCGCCGTTCACTAACTTTGATCAGCTCGATGGTTATGAGGATATACTGAATATCTCGGGAAGCGGTGTAATGGGGTATATCTCAATACCCAACATCAACGTTGAGCTTCCTATCTATCATGGTACGAGTGAAGGTGTCCTACAGATAGCAAGCGGGCATATTCAGGGATCGTCACTGCCGGTTGGCGGAGCAAGTACGCATTCGGTAATATCGGGACACAGAGGACTTCCCTCGGCGAAGCTGTTTTCCGATCTTGACAAAATGGTCGAGGGAGATACCTTCACTATAAATGTGCTCAATGAGGTGCTGACCTATGAGGTCGAAAAAATACTGATAATACTGCCCGACGAACTGGATAAGCTTGCGATCGTTCCCGGTGCGGATAAGGTTACGCTTATGACTTGTACTCCGTACGGAATCAATACTCACAGGCTTCTCATACGAGCACACAGGATCGACACGATATATGACAAAAGCATAAAGGTCTCTGCGGACGCGCTGCAGATAGACACCATGACGGTCATACCGATAGTGCTTATACCGCTGCTGATACTTCTTATCATTTACTGGTTCATTACCGGAAAGCGAAGAAAAACACACAATATAGATAAATTTACCATAAACAAATTACCTGTAATGAAAGGCGGAGGTGATTGATATGTCAACGATGAAAAACAGAATGTTTGCAGCTTTGATAAGTGTGCTGTGTGTACTTTCGCTTGTCGCAGGTTTCGCTCCGCACGATTCATATGCGGAGAATAATAAAACGCTTACGCTTATCTGCCGCAGCGATGATGTAACTCTTGCAGGAATGCGCTGGAAGCTCTACAGAGTCGGCGAGCGCAGCGGTGATGAATTCGTTTTCACGGGTGATTTTGCTGATTATCCTGTAAGCCTTGGAGATATGACAGAGGAAAGCGTAAACGCAGCTGCAAAAACCCTTGAATCTTATGCTGTCGCTGACAGTATAGCTCCTCTTGCACAGGGAAAAACCGACAGCAATGGCGAAAAGCTTTTTGATTCTCTCGGAGCAGGATTATACCTTGCAACAGGTAAGGTTTTGCAGGTGGGAAATGTTTACTATGTTCCGTCAGCGCTGCTTATAGAGATAACAGATGAAGGTGCGGTTTTTGACTACGACGCATATCCTAAATTCTGGTATGCAACTCTCGGCAGCGAGGTCATAGCATATACAGTAAAGAAAGTATGGGTCGATGATGATGCAGCTTCTCAGGCAAGACCGGTAAATGTAACAGTGGATCTGTACAAAGATGAGACTCTTGAGGATACGGTAGTGCTTGATGATTCCAATGACTGGGAATACCGCTGGGTGGAGCTTGCAGACGGCTATGAATGGCACGTAGTTGAAAGAAATATCCCTGTTGACTACGAGGTCAGCATAGACTTCAATGAAACACAGTATCTCATCAAAAACAGCTATGTAGGAGCATCAACAACTACTACGACGACCACAGTTATTACCACAACAAGCGGGACCGGTTCTTCTGTAGAAACGACGTCAACGAATGTCGCAAAGACCACATCTACTACAACGGCAGCTCCGCCTCCTCCGACGACCACAGCTTCAGGCGGAGGCAAGATACCTCAGACAGGGCAGCTTTGGTGGCCTGTAATACCGCTTTCCATAGGAGGAGTGCTGATGATAGTTGTTGGCTTTATGGTCAGACCCAAGAGGAAAGCTGATGCAGAATAAGCTTTGGAAGATATTTATCATAGCGGGAACAATGCTGATAATGTCAGCATTGTTCCTTTGCTTGTATAATTTCAGGGAAAATAACAGAGCATATGAAAGCTCACAGGACGTACTTGTCCGGCTCACGGAGCTGATACCCGAACGTCCTGATAATACGCAGGAAACGATAAGATCTGACGCCCAGATGAACGATATTTTTGCACCTTATGAGCAGAAGTCTGTCCAGCCGACGGTTATTGAACTCGACGGCAGGCAGTATTGTGGATATATTACTCTTCCTTCGCTCGGAATAGAGCTTCCGGTACTTAACGAATGGAGCTATCCGAATCTGAAGATATCTCCCTGCCGTTACAGCGGAGCTCCGCAGACGAATGATCTTATCATAGCAGCACATAATTATAACAGCCACTTCGGACAGATAAAAAACCTGAACTCCGGCGACGAGATAATATTCACCAACTGTGACGGCGAGATTTATATTTACAGCGTAGATTTTACTGAATATGTGGACGGATACGACGTTGACAGTATGCTTTCAGGAAGTGAAGAGTGGGATATAACTCTGTTCACTTGTACCCTGAGCGGGCAGAGCAGAGTTACGGTAAGAGGAATATCCGACAGCCGTTAGAGATCAATGTCAATCGTATCGTTTTTGTAATTATGGAAAGGAGGCGGCGCTGTGAGAAAGAGCTCATTTATATTAGCATTAACAATAATGCTTGCGGTGTTTGTTGGCTGCGCCAAGACCTCAAAAGATCTGCTTGAGCCTCTTCTCGGGCTTTCATGGTTTGAATCCTATGATGATGTAAAGGCTGATCTCAGCAGCCTCGAAGTAATAGAAGAGAGGGAATCTGAAGGCGAGGCGGAACATCAGAAAATGCTTGATTATACCGGAACAGAGCTTTTCGGAGTCAGCTGCGACCTGACCCTTTGTTTCAGCAGAAGCGGTCTTATCGGTCTTAACTATCATGATATTGACAAAAATAACAGCTATCCTCAATGGTTTTCAATGCTTGAATCGAGATACGGTTACCCTACGGAAGAGGGCGGCGGTATGGCATCATGGTACAGCGATCCTCTCGGAAAGAACACCTCTGTTTATCTGTTCAATCTTGAGGAGGGAGTCCAGATATCGTTTTACGCTTCTTCAAGCTCTCCGGACAAGTCATATTCAGGTAAGGGCGGCGATGATGAAGAGGCCGTTGAAATATATGTTCCTACGCCGGAGCTCAGAACACCGGTAGTTCCCGTTGTTGTGGAATCAGCTGTTCAGACAGGCACTATTTCCGCAGCTCCTGTCGAAGTGACCGATCCGGATACGGGCGAGGTCGTAGCCGTCATACCGGATCATGCCTATTCATATTCGGATATAGAAGACGGGGATACCACTGATGAAAGCGACGAAACTGCCCTTTCAGCGGAAGGATCCGGCGAGAACGAATCAGCTGTGGTTACAACAACTGTTAGCGGAGCTTCCGGCAGATCTTCTGTAACTACGGCAAAAAAAGGTGGTGTTACTACCACGACCACGCAGAAAAAAGGAGCGTCAGCGACTACCGTTTCAGCAACGACAACAACTGCGGCTGAAACTGTTCCTGTCACGACCACTACTATGCGCGATATGACAAATGATTTCAAGCTCGAAGGACTGCAATTTTATGGCTCGCCGGATTCAGAGCGGGCAAAGATGAGCAGCTACACGCAGCTATATGAATATAATATCCAGGAGCCCGGACAGCCTTGGGAGCTCATTATGGAGTATGAGAAGGTAAAATATTGCAGCAGGAACTGTGATGCCGTTCTTTGCTTTACAAGCCTCGGACTTGTCGGGATAAACTATTTTGATCCTATAGCATCAAGGTATTCGTATTGGGTATCTCAGCTGACGGGTATTTACGGAGCTCCGACAGATAGTCAGAATGATTATACTATCTGGAGCAATGATCCTGTAGGGCGCGGAACGATAATATACGTGTTTGCACTTGAGGACGGTGTTCAGATATCGTTCTTTGCCGACGATACCGGCTCTGAGCTTGCATGATATTCCCCTGGGCTTTATGGAATATCGGCGAAGTAATACAAAATTAAAATGCTGCTGCACAGGGCAATACTGAAATGCTCCCCTTTTGTTAGACAATGTGGTATAATAGAGATATACCGAATTG
>CALEPT010000145.1 GCA_937910385.1 uncultured Ruminococcus sp.
AAGGGATTCTAAAGGGGCGACTGCCCCTTTAGCGGGTGCAGGGCAGAGCCCTGCACAAAAGTTAAGGCGGACAAATTGTCCGCCCTTGCTTATACTCATTTAGTTTTTATCTTGAAGCTGCTGTTGCGGATACGTGAGGGGTCAAAGCCCTTTGGCTCGCGCTTTTCGTGCTTCTTTTTCGGCTTTGGAGCAGACTTCTCTGCCTCATCGTCGAGCCTCATAGTGAGAGAGATACGGCTGCGCTTTACGTCCACGTCGAGTACCCTCACCTTTACGACCTCGCCGACCTTGACCGCTTCGAGGGGGTGCTTGATGTATCTGTTGCATATCTGCGAGATATGCACGAGACCGTCCTCATGAACGCCGATATCAACAAATACTCCGAAGTCGATAATGTTGCGGACTGTTCCCACGAGCTCCATACCGGGCTTTAAGTCCTTGACCTCCATTATATCTCCGCTTCTCAGCAGCGGCGGAGGGAGCTCATCACGCAGGTCACGTCCGGGCTTTTTGAGCTCGCCGATTATGTCGGTGAGGGTGGGCACTCCTATTCCGAGAGATTCGCTTATATTGGCGATACCGAGGCTGTCAGCCTTTTCGGTAATGCCCGCTGCACCGCCGTTTGAAACGTCCGCGAGGGTGAAGCCGCACTCGCTGAGGAGCGAGGACGCAGCCGCGTAGCTCTCGGGGTGAACAGCCGTATTATCAAGGGGATTCTTGCCGTCACGGACTCTGAGGAAGCCTGCGCACTGCTCGAAAGCCTTTTTGCCGAGCTTGGGCACCTTGAGCAGCTCTTTTCGGTCGGTGAATCTGCCGTTTTCTTCGCGGTAAGCAACGATATTCTTCGCGACAGAGGCGTTAATGCCCGAGATGTAGGAAAGAAGCGAATGGGAGGCAGTGTTGAGGTCAACTCCGACCGAGTTCACGCAGTCCTCAACGACGCCCGAAAGAGCGTCGTTCATGCGCGCCTGCGGCATATCGTGCTGATACTGACCTACACCTATCGCCTTTGGCTCGATCTTGACGAGCTCGGCGAGGGGGTCCTGCAGTCTGCGAGCGATAGAGACCGCGCTTCTGAGTGAAACATCGTACTCGGGGAACTCCTCCGCAGCAAGCTTTGAAGCGGAGTAAACGGAGGCTCCCGCCTCGCTCACGACCATATAGCTGACCTTCTGAGGTATCTCTTTAAGGAGCTCGGCTGTGAACTGCTCGGTCTCGCGCGAGGCAGTGCCGTTTCCTATGGAGATCGTGGTAACGCCGTGCTTCTGGATAAGGCCCTTGATAACGCGCTTTGAAGCCTCGATGTTGGTCTTTGGACCGGGGGTGCAGTAGATGACATTCGTGTCGAGCACCTTGCCTGTCGCGTCTATGACAGCTACCTTGCAGCCTGTCCTGTAGCCGGGGTCGAGTCCGAGGATAACGCTGTTTTTTAGCGGCGGCTGGAGAAGAAGCTGTCTGAGATTCGAGGCGAACACTTTAATGGATTCCTCAGCAGCATTTGCGGTCATCTCTGAGCGTATCTCGCGCTCTATCGAGGGGAAGATAAGCCGCTTGTAGCCGTCCTCTGCGGCGGCGCGTACGAGCTCTCCGCAGGCATTATTGTGCTTGATATATTTGCCGAGAATTATATCGGTAGCGGCGACCTCGTCAAGATTTACCGAGACCTTGAGGAAGTTCTCCTTTTCACCTCTGTCAAGAGCGAGGACACGGTGATTTGCAACCTTTGGGATAGGCTCGCTGTATTCGTAATAATTCATGTAAACGCTCTCTGCCTCGGGATCGGCAGCCTTTGAGACGAGCTCGCCCTTTTCGCCCGCGAGGGTACGCAGCTTCTTTCTGATATCCGCGTCGTCGGAGATATCCTCGGCGATTATGTCCATAGCTCCCTGAAGCGCGGTCTGCACATCGGGGACGTTTTTCTCCTCATTTATAAATGCCTCTGCCTCCTTTTCGGGGGCGGTGGAGTCCTCCTGCGCAAGAATGAGAACGGCAAGCGGTTCGAGGCCGTTTTCTCTTGCAATGCTCGCACGGGTGCGGCGCTTGGGCTTGAACGGACGGTAGATATCCTCGACCTCGACGAGCGTAGTCGCTGCGCTTATGGCAGCCTCTATCTCGGGGGTCATTTTTTCCTGTTCGGTGATAGCTGACGAGACCTCCTCCTTGCGCTTTTCGAGGTTGCGCAGGTAAACGAGCCTGTCATAAAGCTCGCGGAGTATCTGGTCGTCGAGCGAGCCTGTGAGCTCCTTACGGTAGCGCGCGATGAAGGGAATGGTCTTGTCGTCGTCGATGAGCGCTACAGTGTTATCGACCTGTTCCTGTCTGAGTCCGAATTCCTTGGCAAGTGTCTTATTGATGTCCATATTATATCCTTTCTGTTAAAGCGTTTAGAGTGCAGCCTCGGCGAGAGCTTCTTCCGTCTCGGCTTGCGCGTCGTTATAGCGATCCACCCATGAGAAGAGGGTCTTTGCTACGTCCTTCCATACGACAGAGCTGTTTTTCTCGAAGATGATATCGTGGCGCATACCGTCGAACAGCCTGTGAGAGATACTCTCATAGCCGCCCTTTTCGAGCTGCCTTATATTTTTGAAGAACTTTTTCTCCGAGAGCATACAAGGGTCGTCCTTACCGGATAAGAAACGTATCGGCAGAGACGGATCGGCTGCTTTGCACTCTGCCTTTGAGTAAGCCGAGCGGGT
Source organism: uncultured Ruminococcus sp. (assembly GCA_937910385.1). Lineage (GTDB taxonomy): Bacteria > Bacillota > Clostridia > Oscillospirales > Ruminococcaceae > Ruminococcus. Next base: position 2,697 of record CALEPT010000145.1, read on the forward strand.
AAGCACGAGCATTTCCTCATAGCAGTTGAGCGTAGGCTTAAAGCTGCACAGAGGGTCGGCATTAAAGCGTCCGACGACCTCCGGGTCGGAGCAGCGCCATGAATTCGGTGCGTCCTCGTCGAATACCGCTCCGTAGCAGCTCTCGATGACATTGTATATCTTGTCGCTGCGGAAGCGGCTTCCGGGTTTTTTGGCAGAGGCGGACTCGATCGAGCGGACGATGCTTGAGAATCCGCTGTAGCATGGGCAGCCGGATATTATAATTCCGTTGATATCACAGCTGTGATCCGCCATGAAGCAGCGTGCGGCGACAGAGCCCATTCCGTGAGCGAAAATAAATACGGGCAGATCGTGCCATGCTTCCCTGATAAATCTGTTGAGCTGGGCTATATCGCTGACAAGAGCGCTGCTGCCGTCGCGGAACATATAGCCGAGGTCATCGGGTGCGCATATACTTTTTCCGTGACCGCGGTTATCGCTAATGACGGTGATGAAGCCCTCGCTTGCGAGATAGTCCATGAAAGGGTAATAAAGCTCCTTATGTTCATTCATTCCGTGTATGAGCTGTACTACGCCGTTGATACTGCCCGAAGGCGAGGCGCTTACGGCTGATATATTAAGCTCATCGAAGCCGGATAGGAATTCAAATTCTTTTGTATCTGCATTCAGCATAACTATCCTCCTGTTGCTAATGCTTGGTAATTTATATTATAGCATATAAGCGCACAAAAATCAACGGGCGCGGACAATATTTTCCCATACAAGGCGTAATGACAGTGCAGTTGAGCGATGTACGACTGAGGGCGTTAATGGGAGTGAACGAGCTTGCGAGTGACAACGTGGATATGGTCGAGCTGATTCAGCTCGG
>CALEPT010000146.1 GCA_937910385.1 uncultured Ruminococcus sp.
TTCTGCCGCCCTCGATCAAGATGTACATTGACGATATAGAACGGCTGCTTGGTGATCTCAACAGCAAGAATGAGCGACTGTTTCACATCAGCATTTCTATCCGTAACTACGCCAAAAGCAAGAAGGAGCTGAAATTGCAGTCTGAGATGCTCAAACGCATCGCACAGAAAAACAACTGCATTTTGTTCCCCTATGACTATCGGCAGGAACAGTGCTTTGGCTCGGTGCTGCCGCTTGGGTACAATGAGATCCCCGTCAAGCGTGAAATGCACACAAGCGGTATCGCCGTCTTTGTGCCGTTCACCACGAAAGAGCTGTTTCAGACGGGTGAAGCGACCTATTATGGGGTCAATACCTTGTCGGGGTGCATGATCCGGGCTAATCGGTCACGGCTCAAGAATCCGAACGGACTGATACTCGGTACGCCCGGCAGCGGCAAGAGTTTTTCCGTTAAGCGTGAAATTCTCGACAGCTTTCTGACAACAACAGACGATATTATCATCTGTGACCCGGAGGGAGAGTATTTTCCGCTTGTGGATGCCCTGCATGGTCAGCTCATCCGAATTGCAAGCAACAGCGAACAGCACATCAACCCTATGGACATTACCATTGACGATTATCTGTTTGAAAATCCGCTTGAAGTCATTGCTACTAAATCCGACTTTCTCATCTCCCTGTGTGAGATCATTGTCGGCGGCAGATACGGACTTTCCTCCGAGGAACGGTCTGTGATCGACAAGTGCGTACAGCGTATCTACATGGATTTCGTCAAGCATGAGCCTACGGTGGAGACAATGCCGATGCTGTCTGACTTGCAGAACGAGCTGCGGAGTGAGGGCGAGGTTGCCCAGAGAGTCGCAAACTCCCTTGAAATGTTTGTCACCGGCTCTCAAAACCTCTTTAACCATCGCACCAACATTGATATGAATAACCGTATCATCTGCTTTGACATTAAGGAGCTGGGTAATCAGTTAAAGAAGGTCGGTATGTTAATCGTGCAGGATACCGTGTGGAACAGAGTGTCGGTCAACCGACAGCTCAAGAAGATCACCCGGTACTACATCGACGAGTTTCATCTTCTCCTGAAAGAGGAACAGACAGCAAAGTATTCTGCGGAGATTTGGAAACGCTTTCGGAAATGGGGCGGCATTCCCACAGGTATCACCCAAAACGTGAAAGACCTGTTGCAGTCGCAGGAGGTCGAGAACATCTTTGATAACAGCGACTTTGTGTATATGCTCAACCAAGCAAGCGGCGACCGGGAGATCCTTGCAGAAAAACTCCACATCTCCAAAGAACAAATGGAATATGTCACGAACAGCGGTCAGGGCGAGGGGCTGATCCGGTATGACAAGGTCATTCTGCCGTTTACCGATCAATTCC
>CALEPT010000147.1 GCA_937910385.1 uncultured Ruminococcus sp.
CATATGTGTTTCCTCCTGATTTGTAGTTAGCCCTCCGACTGCCCTGTGCAGTCTTTTCTGGCGGTAGTGACATATTAAATCATTTTCACCTGAAAAGCAAGACTGTAAATCGCAGAATGTATGGGGCGTATCTGCGCCCCTGATTGTGCATATTATGACCGGCTTTTTTCAGCCGCCCATGCGATTCCGGAAAGCACGAAATATGCCACTCCTAAATGAATGCCGTTACCCCACAGCTTATACTCCGCGCTGTCCGTGTACGGATCTGCCAGCCATTTGCGGATCTGCTTTTCCGTTTTGGGCTTGCCCTTGGGATTGGTGACCTGCCGCCACGTTTCCCAGACCTCCGTCCAGAAAGCAAGCTCCTCGGCGGTCGGGTCGGGAACCGCAAGGTCTGCGCACCACCAGTCCGGGAAGCCCTGCAAACGGGCGCACTCCACCGGAGTCAGCCTGCGTACAATATAGACAGGCTCGTCATTCGGCACATCGTTTACGACCGGCGGATCCTTCCAGTCGGTCGCTACGAGCGTATTGGCTTGCTCATGCGCCGCTACCGTATGGTGGGAATTTTTACTTGTGCAGTAGTGGTCTGCGTCGGGGGCGGCGACCGCATGGCGATCAACGGTATTCAGGCTGAAGCACACATTCTTGTTGATGCCATCTCCCTGCGGACCGTTCTTATCTGTCCGTCCGATCATCGAGCCTTGCAGAGAATAGGTTTCCGGTGCAACCACACAGATACCGCCCTGCGCCGATGTCACGGAATTGCCGCCGCTTTGATCGAGCGTCCTGCTGACCGTAGCCTCATAAAAACCGCTGTGCGGATTATCTGAGAGCATGGAATTGGAGCGTTTGCTGCACACTCCGAAAGCCCTGATCTTTGGCTCGGCTACCAGCGGCGTATTGTTTCCGCCTGTTCCGGCACGGCTGCACAGTGTCTGAAATACGCCGTCCTCGTTGATTTTCGCTCTTGCATCGGTAGGGTTATTCTCAACCACTAAGGGCTGATTATTGCCGCCCATTCCGTAGGTGGCTGTCACAGGCTCGGTGACTTCCAGCGGTCCCTTAAACCTTGTATCCATGCCGTGATTGGAAAATACATGGAGTGCCGCCGGAACGACACCGGCTCTCAATGTCGGTGACATTTCCTCTTCGTAGCCGATGCTCCGCGCCTTTGCGCTATGCTCTGTAGAAAATCCTGCCGATTGCAGCACTGCCGGATGATTGCCGTGATCCTGTGCTACTAATGCAAGCGTTTTTTCTTCGGTCACACCCACACCGGAATTGCCCTGTGGGTTCAGGGCATAGGTTCGATCTCCAGTATCAGATCGCCCGCCTGTCTCTCCAGTGCCTTCTTCAGCACCTCCGGCAGTTCCTTCCCACGGACGGCTGCCCTGCGGAGTATACCCAGACAAGCCTTCGGACTTAAATAGTACCTCTGGGGCACTTCCTCCAGCAAAATCTGCGACAAGGTAGATTCTTGCTCTGCGTTGGGGGACACCCCAGTATTGAGAGTCGAAAACTCTGTAAGCCAAGCTCCATCCGTCTCCCAATAATACATCCGATTTTGCCCATCGGTGATTTTCAGGCGCAGGCACCTCGATCCCTTCTTCTTTAACGCCGATAACTGCTTCGAGGACAGCCTTGAAGTCGTTTCCTCCGTGGGAGGAGAAGGCGCCGCAATTGTGGACGATGATGTCGTTTGCTGCATAGGTGTTATCCTCCAATACGCTAAGATTATAGACAGTTGTAGTTCCGCTGACTGGCTCAACTGATTTGACAGGCTGCCAAATGATCTCGTCACCAATCACGCTTAATGTTGCGGATGTAGTCAGGGATGCAGTGATGGCGTAGCATGGATAATTGGCATGAATTTCCCGTCCATTTATTTGTCCTGATTTTGCAGACCTTTTTGAGATATTCGCAGGAGCGTGGTAGACATTCCGAATGAGTCGTGCTATTCCATAGGCAAGCTCACGGCTCGCCGTTGAAGCTGCAACCTCTATTCCTCTTCCTCTTTGACGAATGAAGCCATCTCCGGATAGATATCCATTCAGAACAGCTTTTTGTAATTTCAATGGCATCTGAAATACATATGGCGGAATTTTTTTGTTTCCTGCGCCCCTTCCAACTTCGGCAATCAGGGAATAAAATTCATGAGAAGTAAAACAAAAGTTGGTTGCTGTCGGATGCGGTTTGTTTTCGTAGATCTGATATGGTAAAGCTCCAAGATGTTCTCTTGCATCTGCCTCTTTTCCGATTCCGATACTAAAAAACATACGCGGATTGCTCTTAGTCAAATCGACACTGCCGTCAGCGATCCAGCGTCCGACTGCCCATGCCTCTGCTTCCGTCATGAAATCTTCCGGCAGGGTAGGCACATCATATCGATAGCCTATCAGACAGTCTTTTGTCAATCTTTCCGCCGAAACCCATTCAGGTTCAGTTACACCAACCACGCTCTTACCTGAATAGATTTTTTTGATTGTAAGAAAAGGATGATTCGGCGTTACAAGGATATCCTCGCTTCCGCTTATACGCAATTTCATGACTCTTTGTTTCTGCGTCTGGTAAACCTTGGCAACCGGCATGAATCGTCCGGAATGCGTTTTTACCTTTTCACCAACGCTGATATCTTTGATTTTCTTATATCCGTTTTCGCAGGTTATGAGGGTGTCACCGTGAAAGCATACGTTTTCCCAGACGCAGTATCGCGGATATCGTCCATTTGTTGCATCCCTCATTTCTTTGATGATCCGGATCGCCTGAAAGAACAGGTTCGACCGGTCACCGTCATGGATTCCGGCACGCTTGCCGGCGATCGACAGGTCCTGACACGGACTGCCGAATGTGATGATATCCACAGGTGGCAGCTCTACGCCGCTGAGTCTGGATACATCGCCGAAATGCTTCACCTGCGGCAGTCTTTTGTGCGTAACCAGAATTGGAAAAGGTTCAATTTCTGAATTAAACACAGGTTTTATCCCCGCGAGGATGCCGCCAAGAGGAAAGCCTCCGGAGCCATCAAACAGACTGCCGAGGGTCAGTTTTCTCTGTTCCATTTTACCTCCGATCTCAGGCGTACTCGATGCGCCTGCCTGATTTTTGAAACACTAAAAAATATGCGTGCCATTTGCGTGCATGAGCTTGTTTTTGTTTCTGCCAGTCAGCTACTAAACGGCTTTTCGCAAGCAGCACAAACAGGTCTTTCGGATAAAATCCGATCCGCACCGCCTCGTTCATGATATACACATGGCTCATATACTGCTTGCCGCTGCTGACCTTATCCTGACACTTGAAGATCAGTATGCCGTCCGGCTTCAAAACTCTGTATGCCTCGGTGAGCATATCCGAATAGCACCGGTGCAGGCTTTTTTCATCGGGATAGACGCCGAAACGCCTGTTGATGATATTGCCGCCTGTGCTGTTCAGTGATTTTCCCTTGGTCGCTAAGAACGGCGGATCAAGCATCATGCATGATATACTGCTGTCTGTAAGCGGAAGATGACGAGCATCAGCCTGTATCACATCGCTCCGCTGCGGAGAGATGTCAAAGCGGTACTGCGGCAGAGCGATGCCCGTTCCGTTGTAGAAAGCCCCTGTGCTGAAGGTCGGATCACAGTCGATCTTTCCCTCCGACACATGGAGCTTCAGAATATTTCGGATGATCTCCCCTTGATCGTAGCCGATGCTTTTTATAAGGTCAGGCATCGGTCGCGCCCCTGCACAGCGCGATGAAATCCTCCCGGATCCGCTCCCGGAACTGCATACATACCGCAGGGATCTCGTGCGAGTAGATTGGGCGGTCGATGAACTTTGACAGATACCTGTACAGATATTTCAGATCATCCCCGCGGAGCATCGAAATGTCTGTGTATGCCGTAACAACGGCGCACTCATGCTTCGTCACAGACATCACCGCCTTGCTCGATCAGCGGCAGGATGCCATGCTCCTTCAGCAAATTATAGATGAAGAGCCTTCCTGCCTGCGTCCAGTAGGTGTGTACCCGTGCATGATTCCCGCCGTCGCTGTCGGAGAAAGTGCGGGTGCGTGACTTGGCATAGCCTTTCTTTGCGTACTTCTGATACAGAATCCAGACCTTGCCCTGCTTATACTGGATGCCGTGTTCATGCAGCCACTTGTTCAGCCAGATCGCAGATTTTCCGTAATCCTTTGCAATGGTGTTGACCGACACCAGATCCTTGCAGTTCAGCACAATATCGTAGTAGGTCGCCTTCGGCTGCATCTCTTCGATCTGCTTTGCCTGCGCTGCCGTCTGAGCTTCGAGAGCTTTGCGCTTTTCGCGCTCTTCCTTCAGAGCAGTGAACGCCTGAATGGCAAGATCGGGATTGGCAATCAGATCATCGACCGCATACATTCCATGCTTGCGAATCGCAGGAAGCACCTCAGAAGTGACCCAGCGTTTGAACTTCTTTGCAGAAGGCAGCTTGCTGCCGATAATCAGGGAGTACAGACCGGATTCGTTGATAAAGATTGCATTCTGTGTTCTTCCCATTGCATCGATGAGTCCCTGTTTCAGGGAGTCATCGGAATCTACGTGGGTAGCAATAGCATTCAAGGGTTTACTGTACCCCAGAATAGTCGCCACATCCTTGCCCACAAACCACGGTTCGCCGTTCATCGTAAGTGTTCTGATTT
>CALEPT010000148.1 GCA_937910385.1 uncultured Ruminococcus sp.
TACCAATAACCCACTTGATGATCTCATTATAGATAGATTATGTAATAATGATAATCTATTTGAACTCAATAATCTTTGTGGAATTCTGGATAACGTTGCAGATCATGATTTAATCTTTAAAACCATCTTATGTAGTGATGCCAGATGTATAAACGGCATCAAAAAATTGTTTGCAGATCACTTTATGGAGTTTTCTGATAAGTTGGTGTTGAACACACATCTTGAGGAGAAACCTGCCACTTTTAATGTTAAAAAATGTGTAATCGAAAAGGCAATTGCCGTAACTCATAAAAACTTCGAACATATTTCACGGTTCCCTTTTATGAGTTTGGCGTTTCTAGAAAGAAACAAGGATTTCATGTACTATGACGACGAGGAAAATATGTATCACTGCATTCTCCTCTATGATATTGATTTTGGTGATGGTATGCAAATAAGAGATTGTATTAGGTTGGTTTCGGTATTAAAAGTGATTGATAATGTAAAAAGATCTTCCGAAATGTTGGAGATACAAAATACATATTTGCTTTTAAATAACGTTATCTTTCCATTTACATATGGATTAAAGCTTAGTAATATTGAAAAATATAATAGTTTTATTTCAGGAAGTGACGTGACTCCTTTAGATGATTTTTTGTTAGAAGAAAAAAATTATAAAAAAGCTGAGCAATATTTGGAATATATAATTCCAGATAATGTCGAATATAGTTCTATTGGCGGAAGGATGAATTGTTCACCAACAGTACCTATTCCACCTATTCATCAATTCTATAATGGACTTTTCAGTTCAGAGTATGTTGTGAATATTCATAATTGTAGAATTATGCAAAATCAGCGAGATTATTTCTTTAAAACCCTAACACTTCTTTCTGATAATATAGTAATTGAGGAAAAACTTGAAGTATAAAAATTAATCTGATGTAAGTATGATTGGAAACGTTAGAAGTAACAAACTCTCGTAAAGAATTTTATTTCCGTAAATATATTGATTGAAAATTATATCTCATATGTCAATATTTTTATTTGTCTTAGACATGATGAATCAACCTCGAAAAATGAACAAATAAGTTCATTTTTCGAGGCTTTTATTCTTTTTAATTACCAGCATACTACTATAATAATACCAGATATATCAGATTGATACACTTGCGTGTTGGCTCGAAATTTTGATGTTTCCTTCAGAAACTTAAAAATAGAACAGAAGTGTTCCATCGAAAAATACATTCCGGAAAAAGCTTATTTATTGCAATTGACAATCTAAACCAAATATGCTATAATATAAAATGGCTTTGCCCGACAGTTCGCTTGCACCATCCTGTCGTAAAATAAAACTAGGGCAGTGAGTCAGCAAATCTGTTCTCCTGTCTGTGTGCAGACGGGAGAATTTTTTTGAGGTGATAACATGTATAAGCTGAAAACCACTGCCGCATTTGACAGCGCACATTTTCTCGCCGGATATTTCGGAAAATGCGCAAATCTTCACGGACATCACTGGGTGATCGAGGTTGAGGCAGGCAGCGATAACTTGCAAGAGACAGGTGAAAAGCGCGGTATGGTGATTGATTTTGTTGATTTGAAAAAGGCGGTTCGGGCACTTGCCGATTCCTACGATCATGCACTGATTTACGAGGCAGGCAGCTTGCAAGATACCACGCTTTCCGCTCTGCAGGAAGAGCGTTTTCGTCTGATTGAGGTGCCCTACCGCCCGACTGCAGAGAACTTTGCAAGAGCTTTTTATGAGGCACTCACTACAGCTGGCATTCCGGTGATGAGTGTGACGGTTTACGAAACGCCCGAAAATGCCGCCAGGTACGAGGTGTAACATGGCCAATTACAAGCTGGCAGAGCATTTTATCAGCATCAATGGCGAGGGGCAGCGTGCAGGTGAGCTTGCGTTGTTTTTACGCTTTGCGGGCTGCAATCTGCGCTGCGATTGGTGTGACACGGCGTGGGCTTGCAGCAAGGATGCGCCGCACGAGATAGTTCCCCTAAGCTGTATTGAACAAATTGGTGAGAATGCCGTCGTACAGGGTGTGCGGAATGTCACTCTGACGGGCGGTGAGCCGCTCTTGCAAGAGGGTATAGGCGAGGTGATCGCCATGCTCATGCTGCTTGGGCTGCGAGTGGAGATCGAAACCAACGGCTCCGTACCGCTTGAACCGTTTATTTTGCCGCACCGTCCCGTGTTCACGATGGATTACAAGCTGCCGTCAAGCAAAATGGAACAGCATATGTGTACTGAGAATTTCGAGCATCTTCGCGAATGTGACACAGTGAAATTCGTCTGCGGTTCGCGTGCAGATGTATTCCGAGCCAATGAGATCGCCGAGAAATATAAGCCGAAGTGTCCGATGTATCTAAGCCCAGTATTCGGTAGAATCGAGCCTCAAGAGATCGTGGAGATCATGAAGGAGCTGGCGATGGGCAGCTTCCGCCTGCAATTGCAGCTCCACAAATTAATATGGGAACCAACTGCGCGAGGCGTGTAATCCAGACCTAACATTATAAGTTGTATTACTCGCCCGATTACGAGCACGATGAAAACGACATTCACCACCTGATTACAGATGTGGAAACATTTATGCAGCATATTTGAAAAGAGGGAAATAATGATCGACAAACAGGCAATTGAAGCGCATATCCGCGGCATTCTGGTCGCACTGGGTGAGGATCCCGACCGCGAGGGCTTGCAGGAAACACCAGAGCGTGTTGCAAGAATGTATGAAGAGATCTTTGCAGGCATCAACTATTCCAACCATGATATCGCGGAGATGTTCGGCAAAAAGTTTGAGGCGCCCCCATCAGCAGGACCAGTGGTTGTACGCGATATTGAGGTGTTCTCATGCTGTGAGCATCACATGGCACTGATGTACGATATGTCCGTTAATGTGGCATATGTGCCGCACGGCAAAGTGATCGGACTGTCGAAGATCGCCCGAATCTGCGATCTGGCTGCCAAGCGTCTGCAATTGCAGGAGCGCCTCGGCTCGGATATTGCCGAGATTTTGATGGAGGCGGCAGAAACGCCGGATGTCGGTATTGTGATAGCAGGAACACACAGCTGCATGACGGCGCGCGGCATACGAAATGCCTCCGCGCGCACAGTCACGCAAACATTCTGCGGTCAATTCCAAACCGATTGGAATTTGCAGAGGCTTTTGACGGAGGGCGTAAGATGAAGGCATTAGTTTTATTCAGCGGCGGTTTGGACAGCACGACCTGTCTTGCGCTTGCAATAGAGCGATATGGTGCAGACGAAGTACTTGCACTGTCGGTGAGCTATGGACAGAAGCACATCAAGGAGGTCGAAGCGGCACGTGCAGTGGCGTCGTATTACGGTGTGAAACTGCAAACGCTTGATCTCGCGGAAATTTTTGCGGACTCAGACTGCACACTGCTAAAGGGCAGCAGTAGCGGGATACCGAAAACAAGCTATGCCGAGCAGCTCACCGAGACAGACGGCAAGCCGGTCTCGACCTATGTGCCTTTCCGGAACGGACTGTTTTTGTCGTCGGCGGCGAGCATTGCGCTCTCGCACGGCTGCGAGGTGATTTATTACGGCGCCCATGCGGACGATGCCGCAGGCAATGCCTATCCCGATTGCAGCGCGGCATTCAATAACGCGATCAATACTGCGATTTGGCTCGGCAGCGGACAGCAGCTACGTGTGGAGGCTCCTTTTGTTGGTAAAACCAAGGCTGATGTTGTCGCAGAGGGGATTCGCCTGAATGCTCCTTATCAACTCACATGGAGCTGCTATGAGGGCGGTGAGAAGCCCTGCGGTCTCTGCGGCACCTGCCGTGACCGTGCCGCGGCATTCGCCGCAAACGGAATCGCCGATCCTGTGCTATAAATCAAGCAAAATATGGAGGAAATGATCATGAGCGAACGCGATAAAACCGCCGAGGGCATCACTCTGCTCGGCAATCAGCACACAAATTATCCGGCGGACTACGACCCCTCTGTGCTGGAAACCTTTGAGAACAAGCATCCCGGGCGCGATTATTTTGTCAAGTTTAACTGTCCGGAGTTCACCAGCCTTTGTCCGATCACGGGACAGCCTGATTTTGCAACGATATACATCTCCTATGTGCCGCGAGTGAAGATGGTGGAGAGTAAATCGCTTAAGCTGTATTTGTTCAGCTTCCGTAACCACGGTGATTTCCACGAGGACTGTGTGAACATCATCATGAATGATCTGATCCGATTGATGGAGCCTGCATATATCGAGGTGTGGGGAAAATTTTTGCCGCGCGGCGGGCTTTCTATCGACCCCTATTGCAATTACGGCATGCCCGGCACAAAATGGGAGCAGGTTGCATGGGAGCGGCTGACCCGCCATGATATGTACCCTGAGAAAATTGACAACCGATAATTAAAATCACTCTTTTAACGTGTGGTAGAGTCAGTGGAAAAGTCCGGTTCATAGCCGGACTTTTTAGTTGTAATATGGTAAAATAGAAAATGCGATTATGAAATGTTACACAAACTGAAAGCTGTATTTTGTTGCTGAATCCAAAAGAATGAAACATTTTGCAAATATAACAATTAGCGTATGTACTAAAAAGGTTCATACGCTTTTTTTATGCCTGAAATTTTACTTTTCTTAAAATGGTCCATCGCCTTTAATTGACATATTTCGCAAAGGTTCAGCATTATAATATTATAGGAAAGCTTGGCTGGACTGTCTGAGCATCGTAATCTCCAATAAGATGATTACTATAAACTTTTGGGGAATTTACATTGCAGTATTCTGGAGGCATTATTTATGCAGACAATATATGTTGACGTTCTTATAATTCTTAATATATATGTCAACTACTTTATTTTGCGCATAACAGCTTGGTTAACGCATTCACGACTTAAAATAGGAAGATGTATCGGAGCAGCTGCATATGGGAGTATTTTTTCGCTGCTAATACTTATTCCTTGTTTGCCGGCGATTTTGATGTTGGTCATTAAAACGGCAGCTGCGATCAGTATTGCGGCGCTTGCATTTAGTATCCGCAGCATGAAGAGGCTGATAAAAGATACGTTAGTTTTTCTCGTTGTAAATATACTTCTTGCAGGAGCTGTTTATGCGGTGTATTCATGGCTTAAACCGGCGGCGCTGCATTTCAATAATTCATACTTTTACATAGATTTCTCACTGATCGTGCTTATCACCACCACAACAGCATTATATATAGCAGTTAGGATCGGATGTATATTATCTGCCGGAAAGGCCGGTCAGGGATCATACAGTGTAAAGATAAAATATAACGGTAAAAGCGTCAGCATGAGCGGACTTGCGGATACCGGAAATGCTCTTATAGATCATTTTTCGGGATCACCGGTTATAATTTGTGATAAGATCTGCATATCAGAGCTTGTAGGGAAAATCCCCTGCATTGATGATTTGCCGAGAGGTTTCAGGATAATTCCTTGTTCGACCGTATCAGACAGTGGGCTTATACCGGTATTTCGTCCTGATGAGATAATAATATGCAATACAGATGACGGTGCTGAAAAAAATGTTGATGCATTGATAGGCTTGGGCATGAGCGGGGGAGAGGCTATTTTTAATCCAAAACTTCTGAAGCTATAAGAAAAGGAGAATAAACATGAACATTATAGGAATTATCAGAGCGAGACTGAAAAAATTTTTTGAGGGAGAGGTATATTATGTAAACGGTTCGGACACGCTTCCGCCGCCGCTTACAAAGGAAGAGGAGAATGATATTTTCATGCGCCTTACTGAAAATGATCCGGAAGCGCGTAAGACACTGATAGTGCATAATCTGCGTCTTGTGGTGTATATTGCAAAAAAATTTGAGTCTACGGGTATTGGTATTGAGGATCTCGTATCTATAGGAACTATCGGACTGATAAAGGCGGTAAATACATTCTGTCCCACGAAGAATATCAAGCTTGCAACATATGCTTCACGCTGTATAGAGAATGAGATACTTATGTTCCTGAGAAAATCTTCTCAATACCGCAATGATCTATCGATCGATGAGCCGCTGAATGTGGATTATGACGGTAATGAGCTCCTGCTGTCAGATGTTCTGGGAACCGAAGACGATGTTGTAAATAAGGGCATAGAAACAGAAGCGGAAAGAGAGATACTTCGCGGAGCTGTTTCCGAGCTTTGTGACCGTGAACGCGAGATAATGGAAATGCGCTTCGGACTCATCGACGGAAAAGAAAAGACCCAGAAAGAGGTGGCTGAGATAATAGGAATATCACAGTCGTACATATCACGGCTCGAAAAGAAAATAATAAAAAAGCTGCGTATCAAGCTTGAAAGTATTACATGACAGAGATACTCTGTTTAGTCAAAAGTGATTATGCCTATTGACTTTATATGATAAATGAGGTATAATAACTACAGGTCATCTGATGAAAGAGGTGACCTGCATTATCAGCGTGAGGTGAACAAGTCTGTGAACAATGGTATTGAAGAGAAGATAAATATTCTTATAAAAGGGCTTCTTAATGATTATGAGTGTGGGAGAACTATAGATGAGGTAAAGACCTTTGATCACCCCGATAATGATGTCATAATAGAGATAATCAACAGTCTGAAAAAGATACTTTTTCCGGGATATTACCGCAATAAAAGCTATAGGGTATATACTGTGAGAAATAATATCTCTATGCTGATAGAGGACGTTATATTCAAGCTTATAAGTCAGATAACGATAGTATTGCGCTATGCGGACGAGTTTGAGAATGCTGAGGAAGCTGTTATAGCTGAAAAGGCCGAAGAAATAACCTTTGAATTCCTTGGCAGACTCCCCAAAATAAGAGAGTACATAGAAACCGATGTTCAGGCAGCGTTTGACGGAGATCCTGCTGCGTATAATAAGGACGAGATCATTTATTCTTATCCGGGCCTATATGCTATTATTGTCAACAGGATAGCACACGAGCTGTTTTTACTCGGTGTTCCGCTTATCCCCCGTATTATGACTGAGCACGCTCACAGCAAAACAGGAATAGATATCCACCCGGGAGCTTCTATCGGCAAATACTTCTTTATCGACCACGGAACAGGCATAGTAATCGGTGAAACTACCGTTATTGGAGATAATGTTAAGATATATCAGGGCGTTACACTCGGAGCTCTTTCTACAAGAGGAGGACAGTCTCTCAAAAACAAGAAGCGTCATCCTACTATTGAGGATAATGTTACTATATATTCAGGAGCTTCTATTCTTGGCGGTCAGACCGTTGTCGGCAAGAATGCAGTTGTCGGCGGTAATGCCTTTATAACAAGCTCCGTGCCCGAGGGGGCAAAGGTCAGCATAGTAAATCAGGAACTCAGGTATAATTTTGATTCATCGCGCCCGTCGGAGCGTGCTGAACTGAAGCAGGACGAAAGCTGGTATTATGTGATATGAGCAGAATAGAGGTCGTTTCAAAGGATAGAGTAGGACTCGTCAGTGAGATATCCGGAGTTATAAGCCGCAGCGGAGCGGACATAAGAAGCCATAGTGCAAAGGTCTACAACGATGTTGCAGGAAACCCGATGTCACGCTTCACTGCCATTGTTGAGTTTGATGATAGCAAAAGCAGTACCGATGAGCTAATGCGTCGCATAAGAAGAATACGCGGCGTAGTCAGCGCAGAATTAAAATAACAGCGGCCGCATTGCCTTTAGGTGCAGTGCGGTTATTTTTTTGATAAAAGGTGTTGATTTATTTTATGTAAAGTGGTATAATGTAATTTGAAATATTTTCAGAAAGAAGTGTATGATATGACAAAGATAACAATATTCTCGGGCTTCCTCGGGGCAGGCAAGACCACACTTATCAAGAAGCTCATTTCCGAGGGTTACAAGGGTGAGAAGCTTGTCCTTATCGAGAATGAGTTCGGACAGATAGGCATAGACGGCGGATTCTTGCAGGATGCTGGTGTAGAGATCACCGAGATGAACTCGGGTTGTATTTGCTGCAGTCTCGTTGGAGACTTCGGAAAAGCACTTGAAAAGGTGCTGGAGGACTATGCTCCCGACCGTATTCTCATTGAGCCATCAGGGGTCGGAAAACTCAGTGATGTTATCCGTGCTGTTCAGAATATCAACGCTCACGATGTAGAACTCGACGGATTTACAACGGTAGTCGACGCTAAGAAGTACAAGATGTACATGAAGAATTTCGGTGAATTTTTCGATAATCAGATAACCTATGCGAGCTGCCTCATACTCAGCCACACAAGCGGACTTTCGCAGGACAAGCTTGATGAGTGTGTTAAAAGTCTCCGTGAGAAGAACCCCGTTGCACCTATCGTTACGACGGAGTGGGAACAGCTCACGGGACAGCAGCTTGTTGATGCTATGACGCAGAAAAATACTCTTGATGACGAGCTTCGTGAGCTTCTCGCAGAAGCTGAAAAGGAAGAGCATGAACAACATCATCACCACCATGACGATGAGGATGAACATGAACATCATCACCACCATGACGATGAGGACGAACATGAACATCATCACCACCATGACGATGAAGACGGAGATGAACATCACCACCACCATGACGATGAGCACGAGCACCACCACAATCACGGTCCCGATTGCACCTGCGGCTGCCACGATCATGACCATGATCACGACCACGATCATCATCACCACCATCATGCCGATGATGTGTTCACAAGCTGGGGGAAGGAGACTCCGCGAACATATACACAGGAAGAGATAACTGCAGCTCTTGAAGCTCTTTCCGATGAGGAAAAATACGGCATGATACTGCGTGCAAAGGGTATTGTTGCAGGCGAGGACGGACAATGGATACATTTTGACTACGTTCCCGGAACACCCGATGTTCGCACAGGCAGCGCGAGTACTATCGGCAGACTCTGTGTTATCGGCTCGAAGATAAATGAGAAAGCTATAACTGAGCTCTTCCACGCATGACCGAAAGGAGTAATATAAATGCCAAATCAGGAGGAATATATCCCGATTTATCTGTTTCTCGGCTTTTTAGAGTCGGGCAAGACAAAATTCATACAGGAGACCCTCGAGGACAGGCGCTTCAACAAGGGCGAAAAGACGCTATTTCTGCTCTGTGAGGAGGGGATCGAGGAGATAGACTTGTCACGTCTCCCGAAGAAGAATATCGACATTCATGTTATCGACGACGTAAGCGAGCTCACCGAGCAGAAACTCAACGCTCTTGTTGAGCAGTCCAAGCCCGAGCGTATCATCGTCGAGTACAACGGAATGTGGAATTTAAACGATTTCTTTCAGGCAATGCCTGAGGGCTCGACTATAGCGCAGGTGATGATGTTTGCGGAGGCTCCGACCTTCATGCAGTACAATTCAAATATGCGCAGTCTTGTTGTTGACAAGCTGAATGTCGCTGAAATGGTGGTTTTCAACCGCTTTGATGAGAGTTTTGACCCCAACGAGTTTCATAAGGTAGTCCGCGGAGTGAGCCGCCGTGCGGAGATAGTCTACGAGTACACCGATGGCAGAGTTGCCTATGACGACATAGAAGATCCTCTTCCTTTTGACGTCGAGGCGGACGAGATAACCGTAAAGGACAACGATTTTGCACTCTGGTACCGTGATATCATGGACGATCCGTCCAAGTACGACGGCAAGATAATGCATTTCAAAGCTCTTACAGCCAAGAATGCGAAGTTCCCTGTTAATACCTTTGCAGTCGGACGCCATATCATGACCTGCTGCGTCGAGGATATCCAGTACTGCTGGCTGGTCGCTCAGGACGACAGGGGACACGAGCCCGCAAATCAGCAGTGGATAAACATAACTGGCAAGATAAACGTGCAGAAACACAAACTTTATCGCGGCAAGGGACCTGTTCTTTTTGTTAAGGACATCACACCCGCGCAGGCTCCCGAGAAGCCCGTTGCAACCTTCTATTAAAAATCAAAGCCCCGATTCCGCGAGGAGTCAGGGCATATTTTATGTTATATCGGCAAGTCGGCGCTGCATTCGCACGTCTTCACCCTTGAATTCGAGGCACGAATAAAGAGTCGTGAGTCGTGAGACTACGCGCGATTCATAGCGCTTTTTGATACCTTCATAATCAAGATTTGTGCTGATTATGGTCGGGCGGTTTGCGTTTAGTCGTGTGTTGATGAGGTTGTACACCGTGGAGTTGTAGAACGGAGTCTCGTATTCCGTGCCGAGGTCGTCGAGTATGAGCAGCTCCGCATTCAGGATCAGATCGGTCACCTCAGAGGAATGGTCGCGGCTGAAATGCTCCTTCTCGATACTGCGCAGTATGTTGATTATCGAGTCATATATCACACTGTAGCCCTTTTCGAGCACCTTGTTTGCTATCGCGAGCGAGAGGTGAGTCTTTCCGAGACCAGTACCGCCGAACATGAGAATGCTGCCCGAATGAGGAGTGAAGTCCTCGGCGTAGCGGCGGGTAAATTCAAGAATACGCCTCATTGTGTCGTAGTCCTCACCCTTGTAATAGCTCAGGCTGAAAGTATCAAAGCTTGAGAGCCTGATGTTAGCATTCTTATTTAGTTCATCCGTCGAAAGCTTTCCGCATAGTTTTTTGAAGCATTCGCAGAAATCTCTTCCGCAATAGCCTGTATCGCTGCATTTCGGGCAGCTGTAGTGTATATCGAGATAATCAGCAGGATAGCCGTTATCGACGAGTATTTTTCTTGACATTTCCTGTGCGCCGAGATTATATTCCTTTAGCTGTCTGATCTTTTCATTTGTGTCAGATCTGTTACCGCTTGAAATGATCGCGATAAGATCTTTGCCGGTATTATATATAACGTCGTTGACCTCTTTTATCTGCGGAAGCTTTTCGTTGACCTCTCTGATACGGGCTTCGTTCTGTGTAAAGGCTCTGAGACGGCGGTCGGTCATTATAGCCTGTGCCTTGTCAAAAATTGCGCTGTCCATATAGTTCTCCTCAGAATTTATTTATAAACTGCTTATACTTTTCAAGCTCAGGATCGGCAGGTGAGTTGGTGTGCTTGTCCTTTCCCGAGCGATAGGCTTCTTCGGCTTCTTTTATCTTTTTAACAGTGTTAAAGCCGCTTTCCCTCCACGAAATGAGTATCTTATTTATGTAAGCAAAGCTGAGTTTATTTATTTGTTCGATAGTTTTTTCATATGCATAATGCATGAGCTCGGAGCTGTAGCCAGCCTTTTGCCATTGTTCAATGACTTCACGTTCCCTGGAGCTTGGTTTGCGGTTCATTTCAAAAAGCTTTACTATCCTGTCAGCAAAATCATGCGACGAGGTGAGCCGTTGCACTTCCTCCTGTGCTGATGAGAGCGTATTTATATCGTTTTCCGCCCAGCTGCAAGCGATCTTTTCGATATATGCAGGATTGGTCTTATCGATCTTTATACAGTATGCGATCAGCGTTACAATAACTTCCTTTTTCAGTCCCAGGTAATCATATATCCATATAAGAGAGTTCATCTGGTTGTTTCTGAGTGTTCCGAGCATAGATTCGGAAATTTTAAAGAGCTCGGAAATATCCTCAGAATCTCTCATTATTTCTGCTATCTCCGACCCGGAATGATTCGGACGCTTTGCTTCAGGGGAATAAGAAACTGCGGAGACCTCCGACTTGTCCGTGAGGAGAGGCGCTTCAGAATGAGCCGGTTGCATTATAGATGGGCTTGCAGCAGAAGATGTCCCTGCACCCTGTTGGGGAGATATGACATTAGCCTGCTGCCAAAAAAGAAGAGCGTCACTGATTTTGTCGGCGCTGACTCCGGTGTTAAGAGCTATTTCCACATCAGAGGATATTTTTCCGGAGTGTCTAAGAATATAGATCAGAACCTTTATCTGTTCTTCAGATGCAAGCTTGAGAAAGTTATCTGCAACAATGCAGGGAACACCGAACATAGTACCCCATACTCCATTGTTTACCGTGAATTCCATCAAAAGACCTCCCGAAAATTAATTGCAAAAGATATTATAACATAAAATCTGAAATAAAGCAACTGCACGGGAGCAAAAACATTTCTATTTGTTTATGCAATTAATTTCAGGAAGATCATTAGTCATTCTTCAAGAATAAGTCTGGCTTTTTCATATTTACAACGCCATTCTTTTAGTTTTTCTTCAGAGATATTTTTACTGCCTTCCAAGCGGCTTTGATCGGAATTGTGCGCAATATCAGCGAGTTTCACTGCTTTAGCAATAGTATTTTCTTTGATTTTTCTCACATATTCAAAGTAGTCTTCTCCATCATTATGCGTGAGGAGCTTGAGTGCTTCGATGACATCGGTAGGAAAGTCTTTAGCGAGGTATTCAATTGTCATATCTGTATCCTCAACGACATCGTGCAGAAGTGCAGCACATACTGAAAACTCGTCGGACATCTGTTCCGCAATGTGATACGGATGAAATATGTATGGGACTCCGCTGATGTCATACTGTCCGTGATGAGCATTATAAGCTATCGTGAGCGCTTTAATTGTAAGAGGTGTGTATATCATTTCTTTTACCCCGGATCCTTAAATAAGTATTATATTAAGATTATATCACTTTGATAGCAGAAAATCAATTCCTCTAAATGAGACTGCCGCTTAAAGGCTCCAATTTATAGCCGTATTGATCATACTTGCGTATCAGAAAGGTGTGGTATCGTACATTCTCTTTAGTTTTTCTATAGCTTTTTTCTCTATTCTCGAAACATATGAACGGGAAATGCCAAGCCTTGCAGCGGTCTCGCTTTGAGTATGCGGCTTTCTTCCGTAAAGTCCATAGCGGTATATTATTATATCAAGCTCGCGGCTGTCAAGACATTTGTCAAGAAAACGGTAAAGCTGTTTTGAACGTATGAGCAAATCAACCTGTTCATGTATATCCACACCGTCGTCAATAAGATCTATAAGTGTAAGAGCGTTACCGTCCTTGTCAGTCTCAACAGGTTCATTCATATAGATATCACCTGCTGACTTTTTGGCGGCACGGAAACTCATAAGTATCTCATTTGCAACCCTATCTCAGCGGCTTCTGAAATTTCGTCAGTAGAGAGGTCTATTTGTTGATCCTCAGAGCCGAAGAAGTAAACGTGGACTTTCTCACCCTCAAAAACGATTTTGTGTATGATACTGCGTAAAGCGTTCCTTTTTTGTTCAACAGTCATTTCGTCAATGTAATCGGCTGTATTTGAGAGCATTTCAGCAAGTATCTCGAAATCTTCTTCCGATGAGTTTGTATTATTGGCAAGGTCGAGATATTCCTGTATCTGATTTTCAATGGCTTTGATTTTACTGTCAATCTCATTGATTTGGCTTAAAATGTAACTTGTAGCTGCTGAATCCTGAGACTGTGCAAGTGATTCAACAAGATTCTTTATCTGGTTCTCGTATTTGCTTTTGGATTTTCTCAATTCCTTTAAATTTTCCTGATACGACTCGCTGTTGTAGTCCATATTTCTGAGACCACGTTTCAGATGCTTCATAAAATCAGACGGGTCTGCTGCGATTTTCTTGACTTCTTCACAAATAAGTCTATCCAACTCATTACCGTTAGCCCGTTTCATATCGCATTTCTGACTTTTACTCTTTTCTTTGAGTTCACAAAGATAATCATAGATCAATTCTCCGTCTTTGTTTCTTCGTTGAGTGAGCTTTGGACGCATAAAGCTTCCGCAATGACCGCAGAAGAGAAGTCCTGATAGTAGTGCGACGTTGCTTCTTGGCTTACGATATGACTTGGATTTGTTCTGATTAAGGAGCTTTTGTACCTCAACCCAATCTGCTCCTTTTATTATTCCCTTGTGCTTTCCTACTGAAATAATCCAATCGCTGATATCATTTATAACGTTTGCTCTGCCTGTTTGCTGATTGGTCTTGTTATAAGCCATCATTCCATGAATACCGTCAAATTGTTCTTTATTGGAGTAAATTTCAGTATCAGCGGCAGTAAAATAATTCCATGCCTGTTCATCAGCAATTAAATAAACCGGATTTCTCAAAATGTTTTTGAGAGCAAAACGAGTAAATGGTTTACCTTGTTTGGTAAGGATATCGTGCTGAATCATGTAAGTTTCAGTCTGAGTAAGTGACTTATATTCAAGGAATTTCGAGTAGATGAGCTTTACTGTTCTTGCTTCTTCGTCAACAATTTCAAGCATATGAGCTTTACGCTTTCGTCCGTCAACGGTAATACTTCCGACAGTTTCAGCACTCTTGTAACCTGTTGGAGTATTGCCTCCAAGCCAGCGTCCGTCTCTTGCGAGGTAGAGCATATTGTCACGTATTCGTTCTGCAATAGTCTCACGTTCAAGTTGAGCAAATACCATAGTCATTGAGAGCATAGCACGACCGGTTGAGGTGTGAGTTTCATAGTTATCATTGATAGAAACAAAATCAACATTGTGGAGCTTCAATTCCTCGGTGAGCTTGATAAAGTCAGCAATACTTCGGCTTATTCTGTCGAGCTTGTAGCAAACTATCCTGCAAATATTGTTCTGCCTGCACTCTTTGAGCATTTTCTGAAATTGCGGTCTATTGGTATTTCCTCCTGAGTAGCCTTCATCCTC
>CALEPT010000149.1 GCA_937910385.1 uncultured Ruminococcus sp.
ATTATTAATATTTTTTAAAAATTAAATATTAAATATTTAAATGAATACTAAAGGGAGTATCCGAACCTTTATAATAAATAAATAACAAATAATTTTATCAATATATTTTTATTTTAACTTTCTTTATTTTCTTCAGCTGGTTTTTCTTCTTCTTTTTTTTCTTCCTGTTTTTTTTCTTCTTCTTCTTTCTTTTTAGCTTCTTCTTCTTCCTCCAATCTTTTTTTTTCTTCTTCTTCTTTTTTTTTCTTCTCTTCTTCAGCAGCTTTTAAATCATCCAAATATTTCTGAATATCTTCGGCTTTAACTTCAACTTTATGAGATAAATTAGGTTCAATTTTTGTTTCGACTAAACATGGCAAGTCGAAAATATCAAGAGATTCTCCTTTCTTTCCTGATTTTATCAAAAAGCTTACACTTTTATTTATTATTAAATTATTTTCGTTCATTAAAATAATACCATAAATGCTATATTCACTCATTACTTTTTCCTCTTTTGAAGCATCGTCTTTGATTAGGATACAATCATGTTCTGGGGAATCAAATTTTTGGATAATTATTCCATTGATTAATTCTTCAGGAAGGTCTTCACCTACTGAATTTAATACTGATTTTAAATTATCACCTGTTTTTTCCTCAGTTGATATTAATATATATTTATCAGGGTTTGATTTGATTTTTTCAACAATGTCATTACGTTCTTCTTTTGATTTATCAGGTAAATAATAAACTTCACCGAAAAATCTGAGAATATCGTTAATAATTAATTCATTATAATTATAATGAATTATTAGATCAGGTTTGGATAAATAGTATTGGAATACTTTTAACGAAGTTAAATAAGTATTTATATCAGGTACTTTTATTACTGTGGATAATTCTAAGAATTCTCTGGCTTTAAAAGCTTCTTCATTTTGATAATCTTTTTTATCAATTGAATTAAAATATACTAAAGAAATTTTATTTCCATCTTTTAATAAATTTCCTTCTTCATCTTTTGTTATTTTCGTGTTCACTTCATTTAATAATAATTTAAAGCTTTTTATTTCATGCTTATCATATAATTCATTTCTTATATTTTGCAAATGAAAATCAAATTTCTTTTGTTCTTCATTTACTATAAAGAGAATATACGAATTTTTATAATCTTGTGGAAAAGCCAATTTAATTGCTTCCATAATAGCCTCTGTGAATTTTTCTATTGCATTTCCTTTCGTTTGAGGTATTTCAACTTCTTTTGATTTGTATTTAGAAAAATAATTTTTGTATTTTTCGCTGTAATAATTGAAAAAGTTGAGTAAAATATTAGTAAAAGAAAATTCGAAGTTATTCGCATTTGTTATAAATTGTTTAAGAAATAAAAATTTCTGATCTTTGTCTAATATATAATCGTTTCTAAAAAAGCTTAATTTAATTTTTTGTTTTTTTTCGTAATTTAATGCCTTTTTCGAAATTTCTAATAATTCTTTAATAAAATTATCTTTTGAAGCAATTTGTTCCAAAGTTTTTTCTAAAAATATTTGATCATTTGAAACTTTGTTGTATATCTTATTAAACGCAATTTGATAAAAAAATATTTTTTCGAAAAGATTCCTGGGTATGGGGGAGGGGGTCAAAGATATGGGGACATGTGATACCCCAACGTCTTTCTTTTTTTGGATGAGACCACGAGTGTATAAACCTTGAATAAATTCAATTCCTCTTTTACTTTTGGAGAGAGCGAAATTGAATGTAAAATGTGGGGGATATAATTATGTCTAAATTAAACATAGATCAGAAAACGATAGAAGCTCTTTTCAGCGATCCGAAGACTGACTTCCTTATACCTGACTATCAGCGTCCATATGCTTGGTCGGAGGTCGAGTGCAGAACACTGTGGGACGATATATTCTCTTTTGCATTTCCCGAGAACAACAGTGATAATTTTAAGACCACGGATGAGTATTTTCTCGGACCGATCGTTACATTCAAAAATGAGGACGGAAAGCAAGAAATCATTGACGGTCAGCAGCGCTTAACAACACTTATGCTTCTGCTGAGAGCTTTCTATGCTCGTTTTGGGAAAATGAAAGATGCAAGCACTCAGTTAGTACAGGAACGAGTGGAGAAGTGCATCTGGAAGAAAGATGAACTCGGTGCAATCATAAAGACGCAGCTAAAAATCGACTCAGAGGTCGCAACGGATGTTCAGAAAGATCAGTTCCTCAGCATACTGAAAAACGGTGATGCTCCTGATAGTATGAAAAGTCAGTATGCCGTCAATTACCGTTTCTTCCAGGCAAAAATAAATGAATTCCTGAACGACTATCCGACTTACTTTGCATATCTGCCTGCAAGACTTATCAATAATTGTATCCTACTCCCCATTGAAGCGGAATCTCAGGATACCGCACTACGCATTTTCTCAACTCTGAACGACAGAGGTATGCCCTTGTCTGATTCGGATATTTTCAAGGCTCAGTTCTACAAGTTCTATTCATCACAGGGGAAGAAAGACGATTTCATAAAGAAGTGGAAAGAGTTAGAGGAACTTAGCAACAAGATCTTCCACCCTATTTCCGGAATCCCAATGGACGAGCTGTTTACCCGTTATATGTATTACGAAAGAGCAAAGCAGGGAATCAAGAGTTCTACTACGGAGGCTCTACGTAAGTTCTATGAGAAGAATTCTTATTCTTTGCTGAAAAGCGAGGATATATTTGAAAACCTGCGAGATTTAGCTGATTTCTGGAATGACGTATCCAATCAGAGCAAGGATAGGTTCTCCGAGAAGATACTGCGAAAGCTGTTCGTGCTGAATTATGCCCCGAACGGCATGTGGTATTATTTCGTATCGGTATACTATTTACATAACCGTGATGCTGAGGGTAATCTCGACGATGATGCATTCGATACCTTCCTTGAAAAGATCATAGCTTTCATATGGACATACGCTGTGACAAATCCGGGTGTTAATATGCTCCGTACCCCTGTGTATGCAGAGATGGTCAACGTTGTCAACGATAAGCCAGTGTCCTTCGACGATTTCAAGTTTGATATAGGCTCTGTAAAGGCTGCTTTCCTAAATTTCAGTTTCAATAATGCACGTCCGATCACTAAGGCAATGCTGGCTTGGTGGGCTTTCCTTGATGAATCACAAGAACTTCTTTCTCTGGAGACAGTATTTGAGATAGAACATATCTATGCTAAGAATCGCCAGGATAAAGAAAAATCGCTTACCAACACTAAAAACCTTGAAGCTCTCGGTAACAAGGCTATGCTTGAAAAGCGTATCAATATCCGTGCTTCCGATTATCGTTTTGAGGATAAGAAAAAGTATTACAACGGATATATCAACAGCAGGAAACAGGAGAAGAAAGGCACAAAAATCAATGAGCTGCTGAATCTTGCTAAAACCAATGACGACTTCGTCGAAGCTGATATTATAAAACGTACTAATGATATGATCGAGAGGTTTATGCAGTATATCGCTGAGAATGGGTTGGCACAGAAAACGAAATGAGGTGTTTTATGAGCGGATATGTTGAAGATAACAACAACATAGTTTTTCAGGCTTTCGATGAGTTTGCTGGTTTATTAAACTGTATTTATTTTTTTCATACCAACAGTGATAAACATATAAAGAATATAGCTTTGAGCGCTATGAGGTCTCATGTTCGAGCTATAATTGATTTTTTCAAATTAGATAGGTCTGATAAAGATGATTTAATTTACACAGACATTATTGATACCAAAGATGATTTATCTATCAAAATGTCAAAAGATATGAGGACTTTCATAAATAAATCCACGGCACATATATCTAAGAAACGTGGCACTCTTTCATTTGACAATAAAGAATACTACGAATTAATGAAGCAACTCGTAGTGTCAATAAAAGACTTTATGGATAGATGCGAAACATCATTAAAACCTGAATACCAAAACGATTTTCAAACAGAAGATGTAAAGTTACTAAAAGAATTCATTCAAAAAAGATTGGTACAATCTGTCAATTGCCTTATAAATGCTTGAAAGCACTTTGTTTTTCGCTATAGTTCTCAATTAAAAAAACAGTATTGATAACAGAAAAGATAATTCAGTTTCATTTGATATCTTGTGCCTTTCTATGTTATGAGGATAATGTATAGAAATTGTTTTTATCCTTATGATAATAACTTTCCCCGTCTCTATAAGAACGGGTATTTTAATTTGTTATGTTTTTTACTTCATCTCCTGTAACATGTGAATACCTACATGAATTATTGAGAAAAAATATCGTTGAATAATTGACTATTTGTGCAGATTGTGATATAATTACTTTAAATATAACTTCTCATAATTTCAACTTATCAGAAGCGGAGGTGCAGCTATGACCATACTGACAAAAAAAGAAATGTCCGAGGAAGATATCAAGCTTCAATACATTACTCCTGCTATCTTATCCAAATGGGATAAGAGCAAGATAACTATGGAAACTAAGATAACCGACGGAAAGATTTGCCTTAACGGTAATTTTGTCCACAGAGATAAGAAAAGTGCTAAGTACTCTGATTATGTTCTCTATTGGAGCAATAGTTTCCCAATTGCTATAGTTGAAGCAAAGGACAATAATCATAGCGTATCCTTTGGATTACAGCAAGCTATAACTTATGCACAAATGATGGATGTTCCTTTTGTGTATAGTTCCAATGGCGATGCTTTCTACGAACATGATATGCTTACAGGTACGGAACGTGAGATTGCACTTGACGATTTTCCTACACCTGATGAACTTATGGAACGATACAAGGCGAATGCGAACGGCGGACAAGGCCTGTCCGTAAATGAACTGACAGTTATCAACCAGCCTTACTATTCAAGTCAGAATACATATGAACCGAGATACTATCAGCGTGTGGCTGTAAACCGTACTGTTGACGCTATTGCTCGTGGACAGAACAGGTTATTACTTGTAATGGCTACCGGAACAGGAAAGACCTATACAGCATTTCAGATAGTGTACCGTCTTTTGAAAAGCGATATGAAGCGAAAGATACTGTATCTTGCTGACAGGAATATCCTTGTGGATCAGTCCATTCAGCAGGATTTCTCTCCGCTTGAAAAGGTCATACACAAGATCAATGTCGCTAAGGATAACAAAACCACTATCACCTCACATCAGGTCTATTTCTCGCTGTATCAGCAGTTGATCGGTGATGATGATAAGGAGCATTTCTCTGAGCTGTTCGACAAGGATTTCTTTGACCTTATCATCGTAGACGAGTGCCACAGAGGCAGCGCCAAAGAGGACAGTAAGTGGCGCAGGATACTGGAATACTTTTCCTCGGCTACACAGATCGGTATGACCGCTACTCCGAAGGAGACAACATATACTTCTAACATTTCGTATTTTGGCGAACCGATCTACACATACTCCCTCAAAAACGGCATAGAGGACGGATTCCTTGCCCCGTTTAAGGTAATAAGCATCACTACAGATATCAGTGACGGCTGGAGACCGCTGAAGGGACAGCGCGATTATTACGGCAAAGAAATCGAAGACCGTATCTACAACAACAAGGATTACGACTATAACATTATCATTGAAGACCGCATAAATCAAGTGGCTCTCGAAATAACAAACTATCTTCGCAGTACAGATCGTATGCAGAAAACAATAGTGTTCTGTGCTAATGAAGATGCAGCAGAGCGTATGAGAGTTGCGCTTACAAATCTCAATGCTGATATGTGCAAAAAGAATCCTGATTATGTTGTGCGTATCACTGGTTCTGATGATTACGGAAAGGGTAAGCTCGATTACTTTATATCCGTATCTTCGCCATATCCTGTAATAGCCACTACCTCGAAGCTACTGTCAACAGGTGCTGACTGTAAAATGACAAAGCTCATCGTTCTTGATGAGAACATTGGCTCTATGACGGAGTTCAAGCAGATCATAGGTCGTGGTACCAGATTACGCGAAAAAGAGGGCAAGACTCATTTTGTCGTAATGGATTTCAGAGGCGTAACAAGACTGTTCTATGATGAAGATTGGGACGGACCTGTCGAGATAGATCCCAACTGGCCCAAAAAGCCCACGGATGTGGTAATCGTGCCGCGCCCCCAATATCCTCCTGAACCTCCACAGGAAAAGCCGTATGTTGATGTCAACGGATGTACTGTCCGTATCATAAACAAAGTTGTTTCTGTATACGATTCTGACGGAAAGCTCCTTAAAACCGAGAATATCATAGACTACACCAAGACCAATATACTTGGCGAGTATTCCGATTTAGAGCACTTTATCAGAAGCTGGAACGGTGAAGAGAAAAAGAAGGCAATATCAGAGCTCTTCAAAGATCACGGCATCGATATCCAAGCTCTGAAAGAGTCTCAGGGTATGGGAGATATTGACGATTTTGATTTCATCATTCATGTTGCGTTCGACAAGAAACCGCTGACACGGAGAGAACGTGCAAATGATGTGAAGAAGCGTGACTTTATCAGCAAGTACAGCGGAATGGCAAGAGAGGTCATTGAAGCTCTGCTTGAAATGTACTCCAATGAGGGTATCTATCAGATAGAGGATACGCAGGTC
This sequence comes from uncultured Ruminococcus sp., assembly GCA_937910385.1. Taxonomy (GTDB): domain Bacteria; phylum Bacillota; class Clostridia; order Oscillospirales; family Ruminococcaceae; genus Ruminococcus. The sequence continues at coordinate 6,557 of CALEPT010000149.1, forward strand.
TTGAAGCTCGATCCGTTCATCAGAATGGGCAAGCCTGCGGCAATCGTAAAGCTGTTCGGTGGTAAGGACGGCTATTTACAGGCGATCCGTGAGCTTGAAGAAGAAATATACAAGGTGGTATAAAACATGAGCAGTTTAGGTAATTTCGTAAAGAGATTACGGGATATTATGAGAAACGACGCAGGTATCAACGGTGATGCTCAGCGTATCGAGCAGATAGCATGGCTGCTGTTTCTCAAGGTATATGACACCAAGGAAGAGGACTGGGAGTTCGATGATGACAGCTATGAGTCTATCATTCCTGAGGAGTGCCGCTGGAGAAACTGGGCTGTAGATGATGGCAAGGGCACAGCAATTACAGGTGATGACTTGCTTGATTTCGTCAATAACAAGCTGTTTCCTACACTGAAAGGCATACAAGTTTCCAAGACTACGCCTATCAACAAGGCTATCGTCAAGACCACATTTGAGGACACCAATAACTACATGAAGGACGGTGTTCTGCTCCGACAGGTAGTCAATGTCATTGATGAGCTTGACCTCACCAATTATGAGTAAAGCCACGCATTTGGCGATATTTATGAGTCTATCCTGAAAGAATTGCAGAGCGCAGGCTCGGCTGGTGAATTTTATACGCCCCGTGCTGTGACCGATTTCATGGCTCAGATGATACGCCCTGTGATCGGTGAGAAAATGGCGGACTTTGCCTGCGGTACGGGCGGATTTATCATCAGTTGGCTCAAAGCCCTTGAATCGCAGAAAAAGACCGTTGAGGACAGAGTTGCGTTCGATACCTCGGTTTACGGTATAGAGAAGAAGCAGTTTCCGTATATGCTGTGCGTGACTAATCTGCTCCTGCATGATATTGATACTCCCCGTATCTATCACGATAACTCCCTGCTGAAAGACGTCCTGGACTATACTGAGGACGATCAGTTTGACGTAGTGCTGATGAATCCCCCATACGGCGGCAGCGAGAAAACGGAAGTCAAGAATCATTTTCCGTCCGATCTCGCAAGCAGTGAAACGGCTGATCTGTTTATGTCGGTCATTATGTACCGTCTGAAGCAGAACGGCAGAGCTGCGGTCATTCTTCCTGATGGATTTCTGTTCGGAACGGATAATGCTAAGGTCGCTATCAAGAAGAAGCTCCTGAGCGAATATAATCTACATACAGTCATTCGTATGCCGCACAGCGTTTTTGCTCCATACACCTCTATCACTACCAATATCCTATTCTTTGACAGGACTGGCTCAACTAAGGAAACATGGTTTTATCGTCTGGATATGCCGGACGGATACAAGAACTTCTCAAAAACCAAGCCCATGAAAGTGGAGCACTTCGCACCGGCAATAGAATGGTGGAATGACCGTAAGGAAATTAGCGAAGATGGTTTCGATAAGGCAAAGAAATATACCGTACAGGAACTTGCTGACAGGAACTATAATATTGACCTTTGCGGATATCCTCATGAGGAAGAGGAAATACTGCCACCCAAGGAACTGATACAGCAATATCAGGAGAAAAGGGCGAGTCTTAATGCTGACATTGACCGAATCCTTGCTGAAATAACAAATATCCTCGGTATAAATGTCGAGGAATAGAAAGGGCTTGATGCATTGATACCTTTAAAACTGGAAACACTGCTTGAAGGAAAAGTGGTGGAAGCAAACAGAGTTGAATATAAGGAAGGCTGGAACCCGCAGGAGGTTGTTCAGGCACTCTGCGCCTATGCAAATGATTATGAGAATGTAAACGGCGGTTACCTTGTCGTAGGAATAAAAGCGGAGGATGGGATCCCCACACTACCACCTGTCGGCATACCCAAGAACAGAGTGGATGATATTCAAAAGGAACTTTTTGAATACTGTAATAAGATCGAGCCAAGGTATATACCGAATTTTGAAATTGTTAATTATCCCGATAAAGATACATATCTCCTGTATATGAAGTGTTCCGCTGGGGATACGGGTCCGTATCGTGCGCCGGAGACGGTCTATCTTAGTGATGAGGATCAGGGAAAAAAGGGTAAGAAGAAGCCGAATGTCTATAAGTACTGGATCAGAGTAGGTTCAGTTACTACATCTGCCAAGCAGGAAGAGATATCCGAGCTTTTTGAAAAGTTCAATGCTGTACCGTTTGATGACAGGGTTAATCGCAGAGCTGACATCAGTGTGATCCGAAGGGGATATCTGGAGGATTTCCTTCGTGAGAGCAATAGTTCTCTTGTTAATCAGATAAACGAGAGATCAATGGAAGATCTGCTGGTTTCTCTTGAGGTTGCAAATGAAACGGACACCGGTGTAGAGCTTCGGAACATAGCACTAATGATGTTTGCCGAGCATCCTGAGCAGTATATTCCGGAAACGCAGATCAATCTCATCCATTTTAAGTCTGAGGAAGCCGAAGCAGGAAACGACTTTGAGGAGAAGGTTTTCACCGGACCGATATGGAAGCAGATAAGAGATGTGCTTTCTTATATAGAAACCAATGTTATTGTCTCCAAGACGGTAAAAATAGAGGGTCAGGCAGAGTCGGTAAGCTTTTATAACTATCCATATAATGCTCTTGAAGAGGCTGTAGTGAACGCTGTTTTTCACAAGACATATCGGAATGGGGAGCCGGTTGAGATCAGGATATATGTTGACAGTATCGTGATCATCAATTATCCCGGACCACCTTCCTATATAAGCATGGATAAATTCGTTTCCGGAAAAGCAAGACCACGTAAATACAGGAATCGTCGAATCGGAGAGTTTTTTAAGGAAATTGATCTTTCTGAGAAGGCTGCTACCGGGATATCAAAGATACTGAGCGAATTAAAGAGAAACGGTTCCCCGAAACCTGAATTTGAAACAGATGAGAGCAGGGCGTACCTCGAAACCACTATCAGGATGCATGAGGGTTTTGGAATGTCTGATAAAAATGGCGTAAATTCAGGAGAAGGATTGGATTCGACCACTGCAATGTCCGATAAAATGTCCGATAAAATGTCCGATAAAATGTCTGAACAGGAGCAGAAACGGATCAAAATAATAATTGAAAATATGACAGAAAATGGAATATCCAGTAAGGAAGCAGCAGATATTCTTGGCGTAGAACAAAAGACAGCAAACAGATTGTTATCCAAGGCTGTTACTAACGGAATCCTTGAAGGAATCGGTGGGAACAGGAATAGAAGATATATTATATCTGACTTTAAGAGAGGCTAATATGACAGCACAACAATTAAAAAATTCAATATTGCAGATGGCTGTGCAGGGAAAGCTTGTACCACAAGACCCGAACGACGAGCCGGCAAGTGTACTGTTAAAGCGTATCCGTGCAGAGAAGGAGAAGCTTATAAAAGAGGGAAAAATCAAGAAGGAGAAGAACCCTTCTGTTATTTTCCGTGGTGAAGATAATTTGCCTTATGAGAAGGTCGGCAAAAATGAGCCGGTATGTATAGCGGATGAAGTACCTTTTGAGATACCGGAGAGTTGGGAGTGGGTGAGACTAAAAAACCTTGCTTCGGTTCTCGGTGGGAAGAGGATTCCTGCGGGAAGAAAACTCACCACTGCTAATACAGGGCACATATACATTCGAGTATCCGATATGAAAAATGGTAGTGTTTTGACCGATGGATTATTATATGTTCCCAATGATATCTTCCCCTCAATATCAAGATATATCATCAATAAGGAGGATTTATATATTACTGTTGCTGGCACGATAGGTGCAGTTGGAAAAATCCCTCAGGAGCTTGATGGTGCAAATCTTACGGAAAATGCTGATAGACTTGTTTTTTCATTCATAGACCAGGATTGGTTTATGCAATGCCTGTCATCCGGTCTTGTTCAAAATCAGATTGCCGATGCAACTACCAAGGTTGGACAGCCGAAGCTAGCAATTAAGCGCATAGAAGAGCTGCTAATAGCCCTTCCGCCATATGATGAACAAAAGCGTATCGTTGACAAGATAAGGGAACTTGATCCCGAAATAAAAATGTATGGGACAAAGGAGGATGCAGTTGCTTCTCTAAACTATGAGTTTCCAAATAAATTGAGAAAATCTGTATTACAACAGGCGGTTATGGGAAAGCTTGTTCCACAAGATAAAAATGACGAGCCGGCAAGCGTACTTCTTGACCGTATCCGTGCTGAAAAAAAAGCTCTGATTAAAGCCGGGAAGTTAAATAAAGACAAGCATGAGAGCATCATCTATCGTAGGGATAATTCTCATTACGAGAAGTTGGACGGTGTGGAGCGGTGTATAG
>CALEPT010000150.1 GCA_937910385.1 uncultured Ruminococcus sp.
ATTGTGCAAGTATACGAAATTTAGACCCAGCAGTTGCGGGGTTCTGAATAGTTACCAGCATTGTATGAAAAACAGGAATATATAATGGTATATAAGAAACGGTATCGCATTTGCGATACCGTTTGCGCTTTGATATAGAATTTTGTCATAACTCCTGTGGGAATTTCATTCCCCAGTCACGGCGGCATTTATCCATTATTATCATAACGGCGAGTGTTACAGAATGAGGTACGAGAGGACTTTCCGTGAGTCCCTCGTTAAGGCAGCGGCAGAATTCCTTTATCTCATACTCATAGCCGTTTATCTCGTTTGGCAGTACTGATCTTTCGAGCTCTGCACCGTTTCGGTCGTACAGGACTGCCTCGCATGAGCATAAGAACCAGTCTCCTATGACTATAGAGCCCTTATCTCCCGAAATAACGGCGTTATTGTTGTTTGCTATCTCGAAACCTGAGTTTATGGAAGCAAAGCCTTGTTTGTATCTGAGAGTGACAGAATTGCTCAGATCTATCCCGCCGCGGTCTATGTGAGCAAAGCTTATTATCTCGTCCGGTTCATTGCCCATAATGCTTGCAGCGAGAGTGATAGGATAAACTCCCAGATCAAGGAGAGCTCCTCCGCCGCATTCCGCCCGAAAAAGCCTGTCGTCACCGTTGTATGGTACAAAGTTGCAGAAGTCTGCTTTGATGTACCTGACAGTGCCGATATTACCGCAGTTTATCCAATTCATTACCTTCAGGAACGTAGGCTTGCACTTCATCCACATTGCCTCCATAAAGAAGAGTCCTTTTTCTTTGGCAAGCGAAAGCATTTTTTCAAGCTCAGCCGAGTTAAGGGAAACGGATTTTTCACATAGCACATTCTTGCCGTTTTCAAGGCACAGCATAGTGTCCTTGAAGTGAGAGCTCATGGGAGTAGCAATATATACCGCGTCAATGGAGCTGTCGCAGGCAAGCTCCTCGTAGCTTCCGTAAGCTTTTGAAAAGCCGAATTCAGAAGCGAAATTTTTTGCTTTTTCAAGAGCACGCGAGGCAACGGCGGCGGGCATAGCGCTTTCACAGCCAGCGAGAGCCTGAGCGAATGTATGAGCTATCCTTCCTGTACCGATAATACCCCAGTTTATTTTTTTCATTGCGATCACGTCCTTTCAGATCATGTAGATATTATATCATTGAATTGGTAATAAATCAATACATCTCTTGATGATCAGGAAAAATATGTTATTATAAAATGAAATTGATTGTCAAATTTGATTTTTGCCTTGAAGTCTCAAAAAACTATTGACAAGAGGGGAAAAAGAGAGTATAATTGAATTTGAAATCGATTATCAAATTCAATGGAAAGAGAAATTATTATATGAAAATCTTCAGCGGCAGATGTATCTGCTTTGTACTTACGGCAGCTCTTGCAGTTCCGATGTTTTTCGGCTGCTCCGTATCAGAGAAAAAAAGCTCGGACAGAATAAGCGTTGTATGCACGTCTTTTTCCGAGTATGACTGGACAAGAGAAATTGTCGGCGATACTGACAATACAGATATAACTTACCTTCTCGGCAGCGGCGTAGACCTTCACAATTATCAGCCGAGCGCGCAGGATATCCTGACTATATCAGATTGTGACCTCTTTATTTATGTCGGCGGAGAGTCTGATAAGTGGGTGGATGACGCTCTTGGCGAAGCGCGTAACAGCAATATGAAGGTCATCAGCCTAATGGATGTTCTGGGGGCTTCGGCAAAGGAAGAGGAGATAAAAGAAGGGATGCAGGCAGAGGAAGACGAAGATGACTCTGACGAGCCCGAATACGACGAGCACGTCTGGCTCTCGCTGAAAAATGCCCAGCTTTTCTGCGCGGAAATATGCGATAAGCTCAGTGAACTCGACTCCGAGAATGCAGATACCTATCGTGCCAATCTTGCTTCGTATACGGCTCAGCTTTCGCAGCTTGACGCGCAGTACTCTGAAATGGTGAATGAGGCTGCGGAAAAAACTGTTCTTTTTGGTGACCGATTCCCGTTCAGATACCTGTTTGACGATTACGGGATCGACTATTACGCAGCGTTTGTCGGCTGCTCTGCGGAGACAGAGGCGAGCTTTGAGACGATCGTTACGCTTGCGAAAAAGGTCGATGAGCTCGGGCTGGATGTCGTTTTTACTATAGAAAATTCAGATCCGTCGGTAGCGGAATCAATAATCCGCAATACTCAGACAAAGGATCAGCAGATAAAGGAGCTTGATTCAATTCAATCAGTCACTTCGGAGGCGATAACCGGAGGTGCGAGCTACATTTCGATAATGGAGAAAAATTATGAAACACTCAGGAGCGTGTTGGATAAATGAGCGAATTGCTTAAATGCAGCAGCGTCTGCCTCGGTTATGAGGGTAGTATCGTTGCGGAAGATCTTAACTTTACCGTTTCAAGCGGTGATCATCTCTATATTCTCGGCGAAAACGGCTCGGGCAAAAGTACGCTGATAAAGGCTCTTCTCGGACTGAAGCCCCAGCTCAGCGGAAATATAGAGCTCTGTGGAGAGGTGGGAAGAAATGAGATAGGCTATCTTCCTCAGCAAACCGCCGTCCAGAGGGACTTCCCTGCTTCGGTGAAGGAGATAGTACAGTCGGGCTGCATAAATCGCTGCGGACTTCGCCCTTTTTACAATAAGGATGAGAGGAAGCTCGCGGCTGATATGATGAAGAAGCTTGAGATTTCCGACCTTGCGAGACGCTGCTACAGAGAGCTTTCGGGCGGGCAGCAGCAGCGAGTCCTCCTTGCGAGAGCACTATGTGCCGCACGGAAGATGATACTGCTCGACGAACCTGTTACGGGGCTCGATCCGCGAGCCTCCGCTGAGATGTATGAGCTCATTGACAGGCTGAACCAAAAGGACGGTATGACTGTCATAATGGTATCTCATGATATGAATGCCGCAGTCAGGTATGCTTCTCATATTCTTCATATCGGCGGAAAACAGCTTTTTTTCGGAACTAAAAACGATTATATGAACAGCAAGATAGGCAGGGCATTCCTGTCGGCAATGGGAGGTGAGGAGTATGCCTGAAATGCTTGGACAGCTTCGGGACTATCTTCAGTTTCCCGCAGTAAGATATGCATTTATCGTGGGACTGCTCATAGCGCTTTGCTCCTCGCTGCTTGGCGTGACCCTCGTAATGAAGCGCTTTTCCTTTATCGGTGACGGACTTTCTCATGTTGCGTTCGGAGCAATGGCTGTTGCTTCCGTGCTTGGTCTTACAAATAATATGCTTATAATAATGCCCGTAACTATAATTTCGGCGGTACTGCTGCTGAGGACGGGGCAGAACGCGAAAATAAAGGGTGACGCTGCTGTTGCCATGATATCGGTGGGTGCTCTGGCACTCGGATATCTGCTTATGAATCTTGCTCCTAAAAACGGTGGACGAACAACGAGTAACATTTCGGCAGACGTTTGCAGCACGCTTTTCGGTTCGACCTCTATACTCACGCTTTCTTTGACAGATGTATGGCTGTGCGTGGGAATGTCGGTTGTGGTCATAGCAGTGTTCCTGATATTTTATCACAAGATATTTGCGGTGACATTCGATGAGAATTTTGCAAAGGCGACGGGGGTAAGATCGGATCTTTATAATCTTCTGATAGCTGTCGTTATAGCGGTCATCATAGTTTTTGCGATGAATTTTGTTGGCTCGCTGCTGATATCAGCGCTGATAATTTTCCCGGCTCTCTCAGCGATGCGTCTCTTTAAAAGCTTCAAAAGCGTTATAATCTGCTCTGTAGTTATATCGCTTTTCTGCGCAACGGCGGGACTGATCATCTCGATTCTTGCAGGTACACCTGTAGGCTCGACTATAGTAGCAGCCGACATAGCGGTATTCTTTATTTTCTGTATAGCTTCGGCTTTCAGAAGGAGGGGATAATGTGAAAAGATACATATGTGCTCTGGCTGTGTGCTTATGCGCGGCACTGTTATGCTCGTGCGGAGGAAATGCTCCGTCAGAGAGCAGCAGTGCGGAGGCAGTTACATCGTCGGAATATGATATTGATCTTACCCAGATGAGCAGTACTATGATATACAGCACCGTTTCTAATATGATGCTGTATCCCGATACCTATATGGGCGAGAATATAAAAATGCAGGGGCAGTTTGCAGTATATCATGACAAGTCGGCGGATAAGTATTATTTTTCCGTAATAATCCCGGATGCCACAGCCTGCTGTACTCAGGGTATAGAATTCGTGCTTGACGGCGATTATTCCTATCCTGAAGACTATCCTGCTGAAGGAGAGACTATAACAGTTTCAGGTCAATTCAATACATATGACGAATATGGGTTCAAATACTGCCAGCTTATCCATGCAAAAATGCTTTAAACACAGAGGACTGCTGGACAGTCCTTTTTTATTACAATTTGTGTAATTTTAACATAAAAATCATTGACATTCGGATAAAAATATGTTATACTATAGAAGATGATATTACTATTTGTAAAAACGGGAGTTTAATATGATAAACGGACGTCGGATAGTAGCACTGTGTATTTCCAGATTAGGAGATAATACAAGCTTTGACCTCATCTCATCTCTTAATACCGCTTTAACAGAAAACAACAGTGTACTTTTTATATATAATCTTAGTATTGATCTCTATCATACTAATGAGAAAACTGCTGATATCTACGTTTTCGATCTTATGGATTTTTCTGTAATCGACGCAGTTGTTATTGATATTGAAAAGATAAAGAGCCCGGAGGTCACTCAGCTTTTGATAAATAAAGCTCATGAAAATAATATCCCCGTGATAATTGTAGACGGTCATATTGATGGGCTGGCAAATGTCAATTTTGATTTCAGCGGCGGATTTGAAAAGATAGTGCGCCATGTAATAGAATTTCACGGAAAAAAGAAAATACACTACATGGCAGGTCAGGAGGGGAATCCCTTTTCAGAGGAGCGCTATGAGGTCATAAAAAAAGTAATGGACGAGCACGGACTTCCCTTTGGACGTAATAATGTCAGCTATGGGGATTTCTGGGAAACACCTACGAAAGAAGCGACCCTCAGGATCGTGGAAAGCGGAAATATCCCCGAAGCCGTTATATGTGCTAATGATGTAATGGCTATAAACGTCAGCGAGGTATTCCAATATCATGGGATAAGAGTTCCTGATGACGTTATTGTTACCGGTTTTGACGGAATAAGCGATATTTATTTCTCAACGCCAAGGATAACCTCATGCAATTGCAGTCACTCTCATCTGGGTAATAAAATAGCCGATGTGATATTGAGGATATTTAATGGAGAGAGCTCGGCTGGAGATCATTACATCGAGCCTACAATGATATTGTCCGGTTCCTGCGGCTGTGGCGATAATATGAGCGTTAATACAACTAATATACTATATGAGCTCAATAACCGCATAGACCGATTCCAGGACGATAATCGGGCACTTTCAAGGCGTTCGGAGAAGATACAGAACAGCCGTTCACTTAAAGAGGTGGCAGGTTATTTCGACAGCTATGTATTCTTTGATATGACTATATTCATAAACAGCCGCTGTATTGATCCTTCGATCGATCCTATGAGCGATGGTTTTGAAAAGCCTTTTGATGATACTATGTGTCTGCTGCATTATTTTGACGATGGTCCGAAAAGCGGACCGCTTGATTTCCGCAGAAAAGACATTATCCCGAATATCGAGAAGCGCATATTGATAAACCGGCCGTTCGTTTTCAGCGTTATTGAATACATGAGCGTTCCTATAGGATATGCTGTTTTCAATTATGGCGTAGATACTATTCTTACATATAGCAGGCTGCCGATGGTCGTTACGGCGTTGAATAACGGTCTGGGCGGATATCTTAATATACAGAGGCAGCGCTATCTGCTGCGCCGTATAGAAGAAATATACAGAATAGATTCTCTTACGGGTCTGCTGAACCGTATGGCGTTTTCAAAGGAATTTGAGATGCTGTCGGATAAGGTCGTATCAGAAAAAGGCTCTGTTACAGCTGTTCTTGCTGATCTTGATGACCTGAAAGGGATAAACGATAACTGTGGACATATCTATGGCGATAAAGCGATAAAAGCTGTTGCAGATGCACTTCGCAGCGCATGTCCTGAGGACGCTTTGTTCGTAAGGCTTGGCGGAGATGAAATGATGGCGGTCATCTCGGGGGTTGAAAGCTCTATCAGGATAAAAAAGGCGATAGATTCTTACCTTGAGGAGTTCAGCGATAAGCTTGACGCTAATATCACAGTTTCGGCAAGCGTAGGAATTTATATAACGAGCAATGTTGAAGAAATGCGTCCGGAAATACTCATAAAGCGCTCAGATGAGCTGATGTATGAGGAAAAACGCAGAAAAAAGATTATGAGAGCAAGATGAGTCAAAGGCTGCTGCACTGATGTGCGGCAGCCTTATATGATGTAACATAAATCGTTGCCAGGAATATACTGTATTGAGGGAGGGAAAGAACTCCCTCCCAGAATCGTGCAGCGTATGCTGTATTGAGGAGGAATTTTTTGTGGCAACGTTTTACAATCAGGCTACACTGTCATATAACGGAAGCATAACAAGCTCGAATATCACGACAGGTATTATAACCGAGGTACTCACGGCGCAGAAAAATGCAGTTGATGATAATTATTCGGCAGACAGCGATGTGGTATTCATCATAAGTATAGTCAATACCGGAAGCACAAATATTACAGGTCTTACAATTATCGATGATCTGGGTGCATATGCACCGTCGGCAGGTGCAGCAGAGGTAGCTCCGCTGACATATTCGGAGGGAACAGTGACTTATTATGTTGACGGTGTGCAGCAGAAAGATCCCGAAGTGACAGAGACTTCTCCGCTCACTATCACAGGCATAAGCGTGCCTGCAAACGGAAGCACGCTTATAATCTATTCTGCAAGAACTAACGAGTTTGCTCCGTTTGAAGCGGACGCAAGCATTGTCAATACTGCTGTTATCGGCGGAACAGGTATAACAGATATAACGGTAAGTGAAACTATAACGCCTGTACAGAGTGCAGATCTTACGATAAGCAAGTCTCTCACGCCTACTGAGGTCGAAGAAAACGGAGAAGTGACCTACACCTTCATTATTCAGAATTTCGGCAATACACCTGCAACCGCAGATGATACCGTGATATTCCGCGACGTGTTTGATCCGGTCCTCAGCGGTCTGACCGCTGAATTCAACGGTACGGCATGGGCAGAGGGTACAAATTACACCTATGATGAGACTACCGGAGAGTTCGTAACTCTTGAGGGACAGATAACTGTTCCTGCGGCAGAATTCTCACAGGATCCCGAAACCAGTGTTCGTACAGTACAGCCCGGAGTAAGCATTCTTGTCATCAAGGGTAATATTTAAGATAAAAGGGACGTTTCAACGTCCCTTTTCCTTTACATATGATTTTTATTACTGAACACCATGCGCAAGCTAAGACGGGATATCAGCTTTACCATATCCGATAGGTATTTCATGGGTGAAAACGGTCTCATGTATCCGTCGTCCGGAGCTTCTGACCGGCGAATAAGCCTGCCCTCAAACAGGAAAAAATCCGTCAGCAGCCTGTCCAGCTCCTTTATAGACCAGCGCCAGTAAGGCCTGTCCATTTTTATGCAGCCGCTGAGTTCCACAATATGTGCTGTAAACGACATACAGTTATCTGAACGATATATCCGGAATCCGCCAAGCAGCGGCATTGTTGCCATGGAAAAGAGGTTGAACAGCCGTTGATCGTCCGAAGCGCATTCAGTGATAAAGCCCTTTACCCGGGAGTAGCTGCTGTCAGTTACCGGAAGCGAGAAGATCTTTGCCTGAAAGCTGTTATGCTTTCCAAAGGCATAATAATGACGGTATTCATGAGTGAATCCGGCGTCGAAGGGAAAATAGTGATATCTTCTTGAGAAGCTCACGAAATCCGTCATAGAGCGATCAAGGCTGATTGCAACATGAGTGTATGGGTATCCTGTTAACCGTCTTGCGGCAGCCCCGAGACCGGTATGCGCTTTGATGAGCACTATGTAGATATGCTTCATTTTTCGAGTCCTTTCAGACGAATGAACAGCGCTATTGCCATTCTTATCATTTCCCAGTACATAGGCAGCATGGCTATGATAATGAGGATATCACCTGCCATAATTCCGACTCCAAAGACAGTCACAAAAATTCTGCTGCCGAATATCATTGAGAGAGTGCAGAAAACCGCATAGGCTATGTGAGCCTCAACGGGTCCGAGCCGTGGAAACTGAAATTCGTTGAAGTAGATGATATAATTCATCATGGTGACGTTCATAATGCCGTAAAGAGGAGCTGCAAAGGCTGCCGGAGCAAGGTGAGCATAAGGTGTAAGTCCGAAAGCGAGTATCAGGAATGTGGACATAAGAACGTCGGTTATCAGGTCAAAATAAGCTCCTGCGCGAGAGGACATTCCACGTGTACGGGCAATATATCCGTCGAGATCGTCTGCTACAAGGTGGATCAGGAGTCCGATGATCGTACCGATGAAAAACAACGATGATATATTTGCAAGCAATGCCATAATAATGGCGAAAAGTCCGCCAAGAGCTCCGACGGCAGTAATCTGGTTTGGCGTCATATCTTTAGGGATATGCTTGCCGAGGCTTTTGTATAAAAGCTGCTGAAAGCCTGTTTCAAGTCTGCTCGGGATTATTTTCTTTACGGGATTTGTATATTTTTCAGCCATTTTATCCTCCGAATCCGAAAAGGTTCTTCAGCATTGAGCCGATGAAGAAGCCGTAGTCGATAAAATCATATATACCCTGTCTCCATGCTCTGAGAAAAAGTCTTATCAACAGGACATGATAGTGGAAATAGTAGCTCCTCACGGTGAGATTTGAGGGCTTTGCAACAACGTGCAGATAGTCCCAGTGAGAAGGATCTCGCGTTATCAGTTTATTGCGATACTCAGCCATAACAGGCGAGTTCATTTCCGGTGTGAAAATGGAAACAGCTGCGTGTTTAAGACCATAGCGCCTGACCCATTTCCATATTTTGCCAAAATCCTTTGCGGTGAAATCGAGATCGACGATGAACATTCCCATAGCGTTAATACCGATCCTGTTGAGAAGTTGTACCGCCTGTATATTCGACTCCATGTCCGAGCGTTTGTTGTAGCGGTCAAGGTATTCGTCGTCAGTTGCCTCGAGACCGATAAGTATATAATAAAAACCGATATCCTTGAGTTCCTTCATTAGTTTCGGGTGAGATGCAATGAAGTCGGCACGTCCGTAGCATATGTAGCGTTTGCGGATATTTTTTTGCCGGATAAGTCTTATGAACTCTCTGAGGCGTTTCTCACCGACGAGAAAATCGTCGTCGATGATATAGATATTCTCACAGTTGATTTGCTCAATCTCGTCTACTACATCTGCAATATTGCGTGCGGAATACACTCCGCAGTTGAGAGTATTTCTCAGGCAGAAGCTGCAGTGATAAGGGCAGCAATACGCTGTTCTTACGTGTGCGGCTGGGAGCAGCTCGAGGTAGCGATAGCGGTCGGCGTGCTGATAGAAGTACGAGCGGTCAGGACGAGGTAGCAGCCTGATGTCATCCGGCAATGCTTTGTTTATGTGCCATATGCCGTCTGCCTTGAAGCAGACAGAGTGAACAGTCTCAGGTGCTTTGCCGACGAGGATATCCTTTATCGGAGAAATGCCAAAGCCTGTGAATACATAGTCGATATAGTCTGTGAAAAAACGTCTGAAGCAGCGCTGGGCATGCAGCCCGCCTATCATCGTGACAGCGCCGGCAGATTTTGCAGCGCGTGCATATTCTTTCATAAAGTTTTCTTGTCTTGTCCTGCCGCAGATATACACTGCCGACGGGCGAACCTCTCTCAACCGTTTTGCAAAAGGCTGTTTTTCCACCTGACCGTCCCATATGAACGGCTTAAATCCCTCAGATCGCAGCAATGAACAGATGTATTCAAGCTCAAGCGGTTCATTGTCGATTATACCCGCAAAATTGTATTTAGTCCGCGAAATTTCGGGGTGTACAAGCAGGACGAGATTGTTATTTATCATAGTTCAGTCTCCTGTGATAAGCTCGTTATAAGCTATTTTTCCGACAAGAGTTTTAGGCAGCTCTTTCATAAAGCGTATCTCACGAGGAAGTGCGTAAACAGCGACTTCTTTGCGGAGCATTTCCATAAGCTCGCTGCGGAGCTTTTCTTCGTTTGTTCCCTCCGTCGGAACGACGCATGCGCACACTTTTTCTCCCATTATCCTGTCGGGGACTCCCACTACGGCACACATGATGACACTGTCGTGAGAGCTGATGACCTCTTCGATATTCTGCGGATATATGTTATATCCTCCTGAGACTATCATTCTTTTAAGCCGTTGGCGGAAATATACAAAGCCCTCATTGTCAATATATCCGAGGTCGCCTGTGTGGAGCCAGATATAGCCGTCAGAACGCTTTTTCAGAACAGCGGAAGTTTCTTCGGGCTCATTGTAATATCCCTTCATTACTGAAGGACCGCGGATTATCAGTTCGCCCGTTTCGCCCGGAGGAAGCTCCTTTCCGCTGCGGTCTATGACTTTGTAGAATGTATCTGCATAGGGAAGTCCGACGCTCATAAGGTTATCCGATCCCTCGGGCATAAGACAGCTTCCGGTAACGCATTCCGTCAGCCCGTAGCCTTCGCGCACTCTGGCTCTGCATCCGTGCTCTGACAGCATTGCATTAAGTTTTTTCTTGGTAGAGGGCGAAAGAGAGTCGCCGCCGGAAATTATACATTTAAGGAATCCGAGATCTCTGCCCTTGAAGCTCTTGTTTACTATCATTGCCTCATATATAGCAGGAACTCCTGCTATTATATCAGGACGGTAGCGCAGCAGCAGTTTGTGGAAGCCGGCAGCTGAAAATTTAGGCTGAATGACCGCAGTTCCGCCGAGAACGAGAATAGTGTGTATGCATACACCGAGTCCGAAGCCATGGAAAATAGGCATTACAGAGAGCATTTTCATTCCGCTTTGAAGACTTCCGCACGCATCTATACTGTGAACTGCGAGGGCGTTGAAGTTCATATTAGTGAGCATTATACCCTTGGGCCGTCCCGTTGTACCACCGCTGTAGAGGATAGTGGCTGTTTCGTCCGCACCGCTGTGAGCATTTACTTCCTTACCGGTTTTTCCGGCTTTGATGAAGGTACTCCAGTCCTCGGCGGAGGTCTTTACAGCCTTTCTGTGTTTTTTTAGTGCATACCCTATCTTCATTGCAGCGGGCATACTGCGGCTCACGCTGACCGTAACAATATGCAGCGAGGGACATTTTTTTAGGATTCTTTCAAGCTTATCCGCGATAAGATCAACGCCGAAGATATATCTGCTCTCCGTCAGTTCAACAAAGCGGACTATTTCATTTTCCGCAGACATAGGGTGTATCATGTTTGCGACTGCTCCGACCTTGTTTATGGCATAGAACAGATAAACGGCTTCAGGAATATTAGGCAGACAGACAGATACCTTGTCACCGGATCCGACTCCCATAGCCGTCAGAGCATTCGCGCAGCGTTTTATCTCTTCGATCAGCCGGCGGTAGTTGATTTTCCTGCCAAAGTAGTTCAGTGCACAAACGGCGGAGAATTTCGCTGCCTTACGCTCTATAAGGTCGTAAAGCGAGCAATCGGGATATTCCAGATGTCTTTTCATAATTAACTCCTGTCGTCGTATGGTGTGAAATGTTTTTGTGCAAGCTCATCAGGGGACATTGTTCTGCGAAGCAGTCCGGCTATTATTTCATACAGCTGCTTATTAGTGGTAGCGATATCTTTACCTGCCTGAAATGGCTTGCCGAAAATGACTGTAGGTCTATTCTTGGGCAACAGCTTATAATCTCCTGTTATTGCATACGGAACTATTACAGCTCTGGTACGGTAAGCCATTGCAGCTGCGCCGAATTTGAACGGCAGGAGCAGTTCATTTGTGTAATTCCTTTTTGCTTCGGGCGAGACGTTGACCAGCTCGCCTTTTCTCAGAGCTTCCACAGCTGCCTTCAGCGCCTCAGGATTTTTCTTTGCATGGAGGTCTACAGGGATAGTTCCCACACTGCGGAACATAAAGCCGAATTTCCCGTCGTGAAGCTCTTTTTTTGCAAGAGTTCTTACGACGCGCTCTGTTGAAATATCAATCAGTATCGGATCGAGGGCGTGCTTGTGATTACCTGCAATGACAGCCGCACCGTTTGCCGGAATGTTTTGTCTTCCGATAATACGCGGTCTGAAAAGTATCCGAAAAATCGGGGAAAGCATCGTTCTCATGACCTTGTAAAGTGTGTACTTCATTACATTGCTCCTTTGGTTATATTAATGTCTGCTCAACAACTTAAAATTGGCTTTAATAAACTGTATAAAGCCAATTTTAAGTTGCCAAAGTGCAAGAAAAATCATCAATATTATTAATTTTTTCTTGCACTTTTTTGCCCTTTAGGGCAAAATGAGCTTGACATAAAGAAATGTGATGTGCAAATTCCCTTTAATAATAAGGAATTTGCGCTCCCTGAACGCAGTTCAGGGCAATAACCGCCTCACTGCGGTTATTGAGGACACATTAATTATAATATTACCTTTGTGATTTGTCAATATTCTTATTCGTATAAGGAGATATGAAAAAAAGCTGCTGCACATTGCTTGTGCAGCAGCATATTACGCATGAGAAAACCGTTGAATAGTTCACATATTATATTATGCCTTGTTTACGCTTCCGAAGAGCTCCATCTTCTCTTTTACCTTAGCCTTGATAGCTTCAAAGCCGGGTGCGAGGAGCTTTCTGGGATCGAAGCCCTTGCCCTGCTGATCCTTGCCTGCCTCGATGTAGCCGCGTGTAGCCTCTGCGAATACGAGCTGGCACTCTGTATTAACGTTTATCTTTGCAACTCCGAGCGAGATAGCCTTTGTGATCTGATCGTCGGGGATACCTGTACCGCCGTGAAGAACGAGGGGCATATCGCCTACAGTTTTGTTGATAGCCTCAAGAGTCTCAAAGCTGAGTCCTTCCCAGTTTGCAGGATATACGCCGTGGATGTTGCCGATACCTGCTGCGAGGAAGTCAACGCCGAGGTCTGCGATCTGCTTGCACTCATTGGGGTCAGCGCACTCGCCCTTGCCGATAACTCCGTCCTCTTCGCCGCCGATAGCGCCTACCTCAGCCTCAATGGAAAGTCCGAGACCATGAGCAACGTTTACGAGTTCAGTGGTCTTTGCGACGTTCTCGTCGATCGGGAAGTGTGAGCCGTCGAACATGATAGAAGTAAAGCCTGCCTTGATGCACTTGTAGCAGCCCTCATATGAGCCGTGGTCGAGGTGGAGAGCAACGGGAACAGTAATACCGAGGGACTTGTCCATAGCAGCGACCATAGCCGCAACTGTCTCGAAGCCTGTCATATACTTGCCTGCGCCCTCGGAAACTCCGAGGATAACGGGGCTGCCCAGCTCCTGTGCTGTGAGGAGTATAGCCTTAGTCCACTCAAGGTTGTTGATATTGAACTGACCTACTGCGTATTTGCCTGCTCTTGCCTTCTGAAGCATTTCTGTAGCTGAAGTTAACATAGAATAATTCCTCCTGAGAATTTCATTTACAGGGATTTCACCCTATCGTTAATATTATATCACATGGCGGAGGGAATTGCAAGCATAAATTTGTAAAAATTACCTCTCGGTAAATTCTTTTGAAATGTCAGGGAAACGCTTCTCGGTAACTACGGTCATCTCGTAAATATTTTTGCGAATATACCCTATGCTTTCACACAGCTCGCCGAATGCATAGAGCGCTATGTTGCTGACCCAACCGAGCAGAAGCGAAGCCGGAATAAGAAGCAGATATGCAAGGCTGTACTCGGCTAATATGATACTATATACTGTCCCTCCAAGAAAAATAACGTAGAACATCACTTTTGCAAGTATTTGCAGCTTTTTCCCTGCATTTTCAAATAGCTTATTTAACATAATCTCACCTCCCGAGTATAATTATATATCCGTATGGATATATTGTCGATAATACCAGCGAATCTATGGTAAAATTTAGATGATTGAATAATTCGGGAGGGGGGGGGTTTGTGTACTATTTACAACGTCTGAAGGATCTGCGCGAGGACAGAGACCTCGGGCAGTCCGATATAGCAAGACTGCTCCACACGACACAGCCCCAGTATTCGCGGTACGAAACGGGCGAGCGCGAGCTGCCGCTGCGTCATCTTGTTACCCTCGCGCAATTTTACGGCGTCTCAGCGGATTACATTCTCGGGCGCACGAATGACAAGCAGCTTCATATAAAATAAAACGGAACGACCTTGGCGGCGTTCCGTTTTTGATTTAAGCGTAAAATATTATCATCATTATGGGATTCCAAAGGGACACGTCCCTTTGGCAGGGGATTGGGGACAGAGTCCCCATTTCAAATGCGCCGCAGGCACATCTTAAAAGCCTCTCCGCGCTCCTCGAAGTTCTTGAAGATACCGTAGCTTGCCGAGGCGGGGGAGAGTACGCAGCTTTTCCCCTTTGGAGTTATCTGAGCGGCGAGTCGGACTGCGTCCTCAAGGTGGGGTACGAGGTGAACTCGCTCCCTTCGAGTGAAATCGGCGGACTGTATCATTTCATAAATGCGCTTGCCCGAGGCCTCCATGCAGATGACGTTGATATCGGTCAGTGCAAGGAATTCCACAAGCGGTGAATAGTCGATACCTCTGTCCATGCCTCCGATGAGGATAGTAGCGCAGTTTGGGACGCTCTTTACAGCTTCGATCGCAGTTGCACAGGCGGTAGAGATAGAATCGTCATACCACCGTATATCGCTGAACATTCCGACATATTCAAGGCGGTGCGCAAGGGGAATGAAGGTGCAAAGCGCGGAGGTGAACTGCTCCTCAGTCACGTAGCTGCGGCAGACTTCCCAAGCCACGGCGATATTGTAGTGATTGTGGATACCGAGCAGCTTGATATCATCGACTGGGATAGCGTACTTTCCGTCATTGCTGTCCGATATCGTGCCGTTTGCAACGTATACGCCGGCACTGTCATCAGTGTTCGAGACAGTAACGGCTTGCGAAACAATATCGTCCGATTTGAGCTCTGAATTGCACCACAGAACGTCCGAGCTCTGCTGGTGGAGATAGATATTTTTCTTCGCATTATAGTATTTTTCGAGCGTGCCGTAGTGGTCAAGGTGTTCTTCATAGAGATTCAGAAAAACAGCCTCGTGCGGCGAGACAGTCATATATTCAAGCTGATGGCAGCTGAGTTCGCATACTATTATTGTCTCCTTGCCAATGCTCTCGGCAATATCAAAAACGGGAATACCGATGTTTCCCGCAATACGGCAGTCCTTACCTGACTCTTTCAAAATGTGGTAGATCAGGGAGGTAACGGTGCTTTTGCCCTTTGTGCCTGTGATGCCTATAATCTGCTCGCGGAACACCGTGAAGAAAATCTGTGTCTCCGAGGTTATCTCGCATTTGAGTTCAGACGGAGCCTTTTCGAGAACTATCCCCGGGCTTTTGAACACTATATCGAAGCTGTCAAGGCAGCTCTGATAGTCCGGACCGCAGAATAGCCCAACGCTATCTTGGAGTCCGTACGAATCGCGGTCAATGGGGCTCAGGTCGGCGATGGCAAGTTCGGACGGAGAGCAATATTGTTCTAAAATTTTATAGGTGGACCTGCCCTCCCTGCCGAAACCAAGTATACAGACAGACTTGCCGTTTGTATAATTTCTGATATATTCTGTAAAACTATTCAAAGCAGACGCTCCATTTCACTTTTTAGTATGGCGGCGAATTCCTGCGGCAGAAGATTCTGCTCGTTGTAGGAGCCGCAGCATTGTTCGTTGAGCTTGTCGAGGCTATCCGGGAAGTAGAGCCCGAGCTCTTTGAATTTATCAAACAGCAGCGGGAGCTTCCGCCCCTGTGCTTCGAGCTTCCTTATTGCAAGAGAGACCGCGAGGCACACCTCGTCAATGCTCCCCACGCACTCGAACGGTTTGTGGTGAGACATTCCGACGAGCTCGGTGAGGTAGCCCGTCATTGCAGGATCGTTGAGCATATTCCTGCCGAAAATATCCGTAAGCTCCTCCAAAGAAAGAAACGGTGACAGTATAAGACAGACAAACAGGCACTTCGGACACTGACCGCACCAGATATCGGGCGATACCTTGCTTCCGAGGTTGCAGCTGCGGAATACGGGCAAGTACTTTTTGTGCGTGACGAACATCTTCGCTATCTGAAATTCCGCAAGGGGACGCAGGAAGCTGAAATAGTATATACCTGTGCGCAGATACTTTTCCTCGTATTCGTGGAAATCCCGCTCGAATTCAAAGCTTTTCGAGTACTGGTGGTTGACGTTCTGACCTGCAACGGTGCTTTCGTTGGCGCTTGCTTCATTGGAGAGGACGATGTACTTCAGACCGTTGAGATATGCCGTTATTTCGGCAGAAAAAGCCACTATCGACGAAAATGGTGTGTGTCCGTTGAGATAGCCCTTGTTATTGAGTTCGATGAGGGAGCGGTCGAATTTGCGGGAAGCCGTTATCAGAGCGCTTTCATCCAGACCTGCCGCTGTGACTGTAGCCGTTATCGAGCAGCGCTTGTTTATCGCGTAGCAGCGGCATTTCATGCCTGCCGACGTAAGCGTTTCGAGCGTGAGCGCCGAGTCCTTTCCGCCGCCTATAGGAACAAGGCAGCCTGTTGGCTTAGGGCGTACCGCCTCGGCAGTCTCCGCAAAGCATCCCGTCGGAACGATGTCCACAAAGCTGTCGATATCCGCAGATATACCATTGACGTAGAAGAACTCGCCGAGTCCCATGAACCAAAGCTTCTTCCACCACTTTATCTGCTCGGCGGAGAGCTCTCCGCATTCAACGCGGAGCTCGGGAGAGCAGACAGCTTTCCAGTAGCTGACAGCTTCTGCCATGCCGAGTGAAAATACGAGCCGCTCGAAGGTGAGATCGCCATTGACGGTGAGGTCATGCGGTTTAGGGAAACTCCAACCGGGGGAGAAATCTGCGAGACCGGGTATCGAGAAGCTGTATGCTACCTCTACAGTATCGTCAGTCTCCTTTATGTTGTACGAGCGGTATACAAATACGTGATTTTCCGCCCTGAACTGTTCAAATTTATCCATTATTTCCTCCGAAGATCGGTTTATTCTTCGCCAGCGAGTTTTTTATAGTGCTCCTTGAGCTTGGCGAAGGTCTCGTCTGAAAGGTCGTGTTCGACGAGGCAGGCGTCCTCGGCAGCGGTGTCTTTATTGACTCCGAGCAGCTCAAAGAACGCGGAAAGAGTTCTGTGACGGTCGTAAACACGTTCTGCAACGTCCTTGCCTGTATTGGTAAGCTTAATGTGGTTATCATTATCGACGGTGACGAGACCCTCTTCTTTCATTTTTTTGAGGATTATCGAGACGGTGGGACGGGAGTAGCCGAGGTACGAGCAAACGTCGATGGCGTGGACATCGGGCTGTTTCTGTGAGAGTATAAGTATAGTTTCGAGGTAGTTTTCAACTGCTTCTGTTATAGCCATTGTGATTCTCCTTTACAAGGCTGCCGTGGCAGCTTTTTGGTTAGTGCATAAAAACACGTATAATTATAGCACATAATAACAGAAAAATCAACCTGCGCGGAGAGAAATTTCCGGTTTTTTTATCTTTGACGTAAAGACGGCGGCACGATGTTGTGCTTTTATTGTACTATATAGTCTGCAAATACCTTGTATATGTCGGGATAGTTTTTCTTTGTGCGGATAGGCTTCATGTTGGTATCCGTGAAGCAGTGCGAGGAGCTGCCCTCTGCACATAGTTCACCTGTTTCGGAATTGTGTATCTCATAAGAAACGTGAAGTGTAGTGCCGTTGAATTTTGTTATGTGAGGTCTCACTTCAAGCATATCACCGAATCTAAGAGGATGTTTGTAGCGGCATTCGACCGACAGCACGGGCATGAGAACTCCCTGTGCTTCTATTTGCTCAAACGGCATACCTGCCTGAACGAGGAAGTCCACACGGGTCTCTTCAAAAATCCTGATATAGTTTGAGTGATGCATTATTCCCATTTTATCGGTTTCGTAATAGTATACGCTTCTTTTATATGGTATGAGGCTGTTCAACGTTAAAATTCCTTTCTTTACATCAAAAAGCGGGATCGCATCATTTACTTGCTTTTTTGATGAATATGAGATATAATATATTATACCACAGGTCTATATTAATTTCAACTTATAGGAGGACTTATGAAAATAAAAAAGTTGATGAGCATTGTACTAAGCCGTAATGCGGCATTTGTCATACTTTTACTTATGCAGATAGCATTTCTCGCGCTTCTTGTTCTTTCCATTGGCGAAAGATTTTACTTGATATATTTCCTTCTGATAGTGCTTGATATAGTCCTCGCTGTTTTTATCATGAACAAAAAAGAACCTGCGGCATACAGGCTTTCGTGGATAGTGATGATAAGTGTATTTCCTTTGCTTGGCGGAGTCTCATATGTTTTTTTGAAGCTTTCACAGCGATTCCCCAAGAATGCGGACATGATATACCGCAGCAGAATAAAGAATATACTTGTTCAGGACGAGAGTGTAACGCAGGAGCTTATAAAGCGATGCCCCGATTCTGCAAATCTTGCGAAATATGTTGCTCAGCACGGCTTATACCCTGCTTATCGGAATGGTCAGGCGGAATACTTCAAGCTGGGTGAGGAGCAGTTTGACGCATTGATGTCGGAGCTTGAAAAGGCAGAGAAGTATATTTTCATGGAGTTTTTTATAATCAGTCCCGGTTATATGTTCGATACTATATCAGATGTGCTTATGCGCAAGGCAAAGCAGGGGATAGATGTCCGCCTTATATATGATGGGATAGGCACAGGTATGCTTAATTCAAAGAAGATGTTTGATAAGCTGAAGGAAAGCGGTGTTAAGTGCCGTGAGTTCAATTCGTTCACACCTATGATATCCTCCGTTCAGAATAACAGGGATCACCGCAAGATAGTGATAATAGACGGACATACTGCCTTCAACGGGGGGGCTAACCTTGCTGATGAATATATAAACCGCAAAGAACGCTTCGGTCATTGGAAGGACGTGGCGGTCATGATAAGGGGAGAGGCAGTGAGAAATTACCTCATAATGTTTCTTGAGCTTTGGGATATACCTGACGGACTTTCCGAGTACGAAAGATTGACCGGCGACTGTGAAATTCCTCAGAATAGCGAATATAACGGCTTTGTTCAGCCTTTTTCTGATTCTCCGCTTGATGAAGAGCCTGTAGGCAAGCGCGTCTACATGGAGATGATAAACAATGCCAGAGAATATGTTTGTATCACAACGCCATATCTGATACTTGATGACGAGATGATAAACGCTCTCAGCTTCGCTGCTAAAAAAGGAGTAGACGTTAGGATAATAGTTCCCCATATCCCCGATAAGTGGTATGTATACATGATAGCATGGAACAATTATCCTAAGCTTATTGAGGAGGGCGTTAAAATATATGAATATCTTCCGGGATTTATTCATGCCAAGACGTGTATAGCCGATGGAAGGACTGCAGTTGTAGGTACGATAAATCTGGATTACCGCAGTTTTTACCTTCATTTTGAATCTGCTGCGATATTTTATGATTGCAAGGTTATCGAGGAGATAAAGTGTGATTTTGATACTACTGAGGAGAAGTCGTATCTTATAAAGATGGAGGATATACGGAAAAGATCATTTTTCAAAAAGATAGTGGGCAGTATACTCAATATCTTTGCTCCGCTGCTTTGATATATAATGTGTCCTCAATAACCGCGTAAGGCGGTAACTGCGCCGGACTTGGTTCGGGAGAGTAAATTCTTTATAATATATGGATCAGCGCAGTAATAAAAAGCAATCGGGTATGAGTATTTCCGGACCGGCTGCTTTTTTAAAATACTGATTTTCGTGTTTGATGATGTAATAATAGTTCCGGAAATATCTGGTGAAAGGTGAGAATATGAATACCTTAAAGGAAGCAAGGATAGGTCAGACAGTCAGGGTCGAAAAGCTTGGCGGCGACGGTGCGCTTCGTCAGCATTTTCTTGATATGGGTATAATACCCGGGACAGAGATAACGCTTGTGAAGTATGCACCTATGGGAGATCCGCTGGAGCTGCGGCTGCATGGATATGAACTTACGCTCCGTCTTGCCGACGCTGCTCAGATAGAGGTATCGGAAGCAGAAGAGAAGAAAACGCCTTCAAAAAAAGAAACAAGAAAAAAGAAAAACAGAGCATCCGGGTCTTGGAGAGGGAGGAAAGTTCCACCCAAAGGGCAGCGGAACTCCTTTGCCTCAGGGAACGATAATGAAATTTGCTCTTGTCGGTAACCAGAACAGCGGCAAAACTACCCTGTTCAACCGTTTGACAGGAGCAAAACAGCACGTCGGCAATTTCCCGGGAGTGACCGTCGACCGAAAGGACGGAGTTATCAAGGGTCATAATGATACACTTATCACCGATCTTCCCGGAATCTACTCCATGTCCCCGTACAGCAGTGAAGAGATCGTGTCAAGAAATTTTGTTCTCAACGAAAAGCCTCATGCTATAATAAATATCGTCGATGTTACAAATATCGAACGTAATCTGTATCTGACCATGCAGCTTCTGGAGATGAATATCCCTATGGTCGTCGCTCTTAATATGATGGATGAACTGACTGCTAACGGAGGCGGCATAGATGTAAATATAATGGAGCAGCTTCTCGGAGTGCCCGTTGTTCCGATATCAGCAGCAAAAAATGAAGGCATCGAGGAGCTTGTTGAGCACGCTGTTCATGTGGCATTTTATCAGGAGCGTCCGGTCCGTCAGGATCTTTGCGATAAAACTGAGCACGGAGGTGCTGTCCACCGCTGCCTTCACGGTATATCGCATCTGATAGAGGATCATGCACAGCAAGCAGAGCTGCCATTGCGTTTTGCTGTGAGCAAGGTCGTAGAGGGAGACAAACTTATCATATCCCGTCTTGCTCTGGATAAGAACGAGGAAGAAGCAATGGAGCATATAGTTCAGCAAATGGAAAAGGAACGCGGACTTGACAGAAGTGCGGCAATAGCCGATATGAGATTTTCATTTATCCAAAAGCTGTGCGATGAGAGCGTGACCAAGCCGACTGAAAGCCGCGAGCATATCCGCAGCCGCAGGATAGACAGCTTCCTGACAGGGAAATATACTGCTATCCCCGCCTTTATAGGTATAATGGGTCTTGTATTCTGGCTTACCTTCAATGTTATCGGTGCGTGGCTGCAGGGATTGCTTGAAACCGGTATCGACAAGCTGACAGAGCTGACTGACAATGCGCTGACTAAAGCAAATGTAAATGATGTTATACATAGTCTTGTGATCGATGGGATATTTGCGGGAGTTGGAAGCGTGCTGAGCTTTCTTCCGATAATCGTAACGCTGTTTTTCTTCCTTTCGCTTCTTGAAGACAGCGGATATATTGCACGAGTAGCTTTTTTTATGGATAAGCTGCTGAGAAAGATAGGACTTTCAGGCAGAAGCATAGTGCCTATGCTGATAGGTTTTGGCTGCAGTGTTCCGGCAGTAATGGCTACACGCACACTCCCCAGCGAGCGTGACAGAAAGATGACGATATTGCTTACTCCTTTCATGAGCTGTACCGCAAAGCTTCCCATATATGCCTTTTTTGTAAATGCTTTTTTTCCCAAGCACGGCGGACTTATAATGATAGGACTTTATCTTCTTGGGATATTGGTCGGTATCCTTGCGGCATATCTTTATAAGGGAACTCTTTTCAGGGGAGAAGCCGTTCCGTTTGTTATGGAGCTTCCGAATTACCGTATGCCGGGAGCAAGAAATGTTATTCAGCTGCTCTGGGAAAAGGCGAAGGACTTCCTGCAAAAGGCTTTCTCGGTCATACTTATCGCAACTATTGCAGTATGGTTCTTACAGAGCTTTGATATGCATATGAATATGGTCGATGACGCTGAGAACAGCATACTTGCAAAGGCAGCAGGGATATTCGCTCCGATAATGAAGCCGATAGGACTTGGAGACTGGCGCGTTCTCGTTTCTCTGGTAAGCGGTTTTATGGCGAAGGAAAGCGTAGTTTCTACACTTGAGATACTTTACAGCGACAGCGTAGCTTCCACTATGACTTCGCTTTCAGCAGCTTCTCTGCTCGTATTCTCACTGCTGTATACTCCGTGCGTTGCTGCTGTGGCTTCTGTGAAACGGGAGCTGGGCAGAAAATGGGCTGCTGCACTCGTTTTGTGGCAGTGTGCGATAGCATGGGCAGCTGCTCTGGTCATCAGGGCTATATTGATCTTAATGGGAGTTGGTTGAATGAATGCGGTCGATATTATTATTACTGTTGTGATCGCAGCTGCATTTATCGGTGCCGTTGTGAGTTGTATTCGCCGGAAAAAAAGTGGTAAGGGCTGCTGCGGTGACTGTTCGCAATGCGGCAGCGCTTCGTGCGGGGGAGATATGTCATGCTGCAGGTAATGATAATAATATTGCTTGCTGCAATGGCATTATTTGCTGTGTATCAGACAGCTAAGAAGCTGCGCAGAGGTGGAGGCTGCTGCGGCGAGCATGAACAGGCTGAAAAGCTCACGCCCGTAAAGGATAAAAACAAGTCGCATTATCCGTTTATTCTTGAGCTGAAGATAAGCGGAATGACCTGTTCAAACTGCGCTAAGAGGGTCGAAAATGCTCTTAACGGTATTGAGGGAGTATGGGCAAGCGTTGATCTTGACAGTGGTTCTGCCCATGTAAGAATGAAACAGGATACAGCTCCCGGGATCATATGCAGCGCAGTGGCTAAGGCGGGATATTTTGCCGAACTCAAAGCATAGTTATCTTTTTACGACCAAGCGGGGTGGATCAAATGGATATAAAATATATACACGAACCGACTGATCTGCAGTGCGGACAGGCTGTGCTTGCAATGGTGCTCGGAGTATCTGTCGATGAGATAATAGATCATCTCGGCAATGATAAGGAAACTACATTAAAGGAAATGAAGGATACCTTTCGATCATACGGAGTATATGTGTCAGACGAGCGTATATTGGTGCATGACAGATCTGAGCTTCCTGAGATGTGCCTGTTGAGCCTTGAAACACCAAGGTGCTGGCATTGGTCACTTTACTGCAGCGGCACTTTCTATGATCCGGAGCATGGAGTAATGGACGATTTCCCTGATTCAAACCGACGCTATTACTGGACATTATCTATTTAAGAGTGCAGCAGGAGCGGCAGGATAATCAGGAATGCGGCTGTATTTTAAGGAGAAACAAAAGATGAAAGCATTGATACTCAATTCCGGCACAGGAAGCCGAATGGCGAGTCTGACAAGTGAACGTCCTAAGTGTATGACCGAAATATCCGCAAGGGAAACGATATTGAGCCGCCAGTTAAAAGCTGTTTCGGAAGCAGGTATTACCGAAGTTGTGATGACCACAGGAGCTTTTGACAGTATGCTTATAAGTTATTGCAATAGTCTTGAACTTCCGCTGCATATCACTTATGTAAAAAATCCTTTTTATGAACGGACTAATTATATTTATTCAATATATTGTGCGAAGGAATATCTGAAAAATGAGGATATAATTCTTATGCACGGCGATCTTGTATTCGAGAACATGGTCTTTGATGAGGTTTTTGCATCTGAGATGAGCTGTATGACTGTCAGCTCGACACTTGATTTACCGGAAAAGGATTTCAAGGCAGTTGTGAGAAATGGCAAGGTTGAAAAAGTCGGGATCGAATTCTTTGATGACGCTATGGCGGCACAGCCGCTGTATAAGCTGCTGAAGGACGACTGGAACAAGTGGCTCGACGCGATAGTCGCTTACTGTGAAAGCGATGACGAGGCAAAGAAGAAGTGTTATGCCGAGAATGCTTTGAACGAGCTGAACGGGGCAGCAAATATCACTGCACTTGATCTTCATGATCTTTTTTGTGCCGAGGTCGATGATCCCGATGATCTGGCTGCTGTTTCCTCCAAATTAAGAGATATCGAAGCTCGTAAGGTATATATGTGCTTCTCAACAGATATGATACACAGCGGACATATCACTATTATAAGGAAAGCGGCACGTCTGGGAAAGCTTATAGTAGGTGTGCTTTCGGACGAAGCGGTTTGCAGCTATAAGAGATTTCCGCTGCTGCCTTTCTCGGAAAGAAAGGCAATGTTTGAAAACATAAGCGGCGTTTATAGTGTAGTTGAGCAGAAGGAGCTCAGTTACAGGGAGAATCTTGAAAAATACCGTCCTGATTATGTGGTCCACGGTGATGACTGGTTAGAAGGCTTCCAGAGACCTATTCGTGACGAGGTAGTTTCTGTTCTTGAAGGATACGGAGGTTCACTTGTAGAATTCCCATATAGTTCAGATGATATATATGAGGAGCTTGAGAAAAGAGCCAGAGCCGAAATGTCAATGCCTTTTATGAGACGTGCAAGACTAAAGAAAGCTATTGCGATGAAAGGAACCATTTCGGCTATCGAAGCTCACAGCGGTCTCACGGGACTTATCGCAGAGAATACTGTTGTCTATCAGAATGGTGCTGCAAGACAGTTCGACGCTATGTGGATAAGCTCTCTATGCGATTCGACTGCAAAGGGCAAGCCCGATATCGAGCTTGTTGATATGACCTCACGCTTGCGCACGGTTGATGACATAATGGAGGTCACCACAAAGCCTGTAATATTTGACGGCGATACGGGCGGACTTACCGAGCATTTCGTTTATACTGTAAGAACGCTGGAGCGTATGGGCGTTTCAATGATCATTATAGAGGACAAGACCGGTCTGAAGAAGAATTCACTCTTTGGCACAGATGTACAGCAGACACAGGCTTCTATCCCTGATTTCTGCGAGAAGATCAGGGCAGGTAAAAAGGCTCAGAAAACCGCTGATTTCATGATCTGTGCCCGTATTGAGAGCCTTATTCTTGAACAGGGCATGGAAGATGCTCTTGAGCGTGCATTTGCGTTTACAGATGCCGGAGCTGATGCAATAATGATCCACTCACGTAAGAAAGAGCCGGCTGAAATATTTGAGTTTGTTGAGGAATTCCGTAAACGCGACAAGGTAACTCCCATAGTTGTAGTTCCAACTTCATTCAATACAGTAACAGAGGAGGAGTTCAGGGAACGAGGAGTTAACGTTGTTATCTATGCTAACCAGCTTACAAGATCGGGATTTCCTGCAATGCAGAATGCTGCTAAAATGATACTTGAACATCACAGGGCTAAAGAGTGCGACGATATTTGTATGTCATTCAAGGACATTATCCGTCTTATTCCGGAGGAATAAAATATGCAGAATATACTTATTGCAAGCGAAAATTACACCGAGCTGGACGATTACTTCGTTAGATCCGGTGCAAAGACTGTATTGCTCGTCTGCGGCGGTTCAATTAAGCTTCTGAGATTGAACGGCTATTTTAACACGCTGGAAGAACGCACAGGGATCCGAGTCGTAAGATTCTGTGATTTTCAGCCGAATCCATTGTATGAGTCGGCAGTAAAAGGAGTAAAGGTTTTCCGCCGTAATAACTGTGATCTCGTTGCAGCTGTAGGCGGCGGAAGTGCAATGGACATAGCCAAGTGCATAAAGCTATACAGCAATATGGACGACAGTGAAAACTATCTTAAGCAGAAAATAATTCCCAATGGCGTTCCGCTTCTTGCCGTACCCACAACTGCCGGAACAGGAAGCGAAGCAACACGGTATGCTGTTATATATTTCAATGGTGAGAAGCAGTCGGTATCCGACAATAGCTGTATCCCTTCAACGGTTCTTTTTGATCCGACCACACTGACCACTCTACCAGTTTACCAGAAAAAGGCGACTATGATGGACGCCTTTTGCCATGCTATCGAGTCTTTTTGGTCGGTAAATTCAACTGATGAGAGCAAGGCTTATTCTAAAGAAGCTATCGGGCTCATTATTGCCAATAAGGAAAAATACATTGCCAATGATGACGAAGGAAACACTAATATGCTCAAAGCTGCAAATATCGCGGGAAAAGCCATCAATATCACGCAGACTACTGCCGGGCATGCGATGTGCTATAAACTGACGAGCCTTTACGGTATCGCACACGGTCATGCTGCGGCACTTTGTATTGTAAAGCTCCTTCCGTATATGATAAAAAATGCCGATAAGTGTATTGACAGCAGAGGTTCAGATCACCTGAAAACAGTTCTTGATGAGATCGCAGAAGCTATGGGAGGTAAAACTCCTCAACAGGCGGCGAAGAAGCTTGAAGCTATAGTGTCAGAGCTTGGACTTCAAGCTCCCGCAGTAAAATCATCTGATGATATAAGTTTACTGAAAAATTCTGTGAATCCGATACGCTTGAAAAATTATCCTGTTGCCCTTGAGGCTGATGCAATTGAAGGAATATACAGAGAAATATTAAACGCATAGGAGAAGGACATGAGAGTAGAAAGTCTTGTAAATATCATAGGTGCTGATTTCTACACAGGAGTCCCCGACAGTCAGCTTAAGGCTCTCTGCGATTATCTTATGGATACATATGGTATTGACCCAAAACATCACATTATTGCTGCAAACGAGGGCAATTGTACTGCCCTTGCCGCCGGCTATCATCTTGCGACCGGTAAGGTGCCCGTTGTGTATATGCAGAATTCCGGTGAGGGCAATATTATAAATCCTGTTGCCTCGCTGCTTAATGATAAAGTTTATGCTGTCCCGATGATCTTCATTATCGGTTGGCGTGGTGAACCCGGAATTCACGATGAGCCTCAGCATATCTATCAGGGCGAAGTGACTGTGAAGCTTCTTGAAGATATGGATATCAAGACCTTTATCATTAGCAAGGATACAACTGAAGATGAACTGACTGCTGTAGTGTCAGATTTCCGCAGGGTGCTTGAAACAGGCAGGCAGGTCGCGTTCGTTGTTCGCAAGGGCGCACTTACGAATACTTGTGAGTTCGAATACAGGAACGATAATAAGATGATGCGCGAGGAGATCATTAAGCATATCGTTAAGGCAGCGGGCGAGGATCCGATAATTTCCACAACAGGCAAAGCAAGCCGTGAGCTTTTTGAGATCCGCACTGTCAACGGTCAGAGTCATAAGTATGATTTCCTTACAGTCGGCTCAATGGGGCACGCTTCCTCTATCGCTCTTGGTATCGCGATAAACAAGCCGGATCATCGTATCTGGTGCATTGACGGTGACGGCGCTGTCCTTATGCATATGGGAAGCATGGCTCTTCTCGGAGCAAACGCTCCTAAGAACATAGTTCATGTAGTCATCAACAACGGAGCTCATGAGACGGTCGGCGGAATGCCTACAGCTGCTGCCAAGATAGACATTATGGCTATCGCAAAGGCTTGCGGTTATCCGAATGCTGTATGCGCAGATAGCTTTGCAGATCTTGATAAAGCGCTTGATGCTGCTAAGAACAGCAATGAGCTTTCGCTTATCGAAGTAAAGTGTTCTATCGGCGCGCGTGAGGATCTCGGCAGACCTACAACGACCGCTCTGGAGAATAAGCAGAGCTTTATGGCGTATCTTGCCGAGCTTGACAGCAATTGCAAATAGAGTATGAAAATAGTTATCGGAGGAAATGGCTATGACTGAGAGAATAAGAAATAAAAGAGTATCTGAATCCCTTACCGAGACAACAAAGCTTTTGCAGTATAAGGACATCAACGGTCAGAATCGCCTTTTCGGCGGAAGACTGATGGAATGGATAGACGAAGTAGCTGCTCTTACAGCAATGAGACATTGTGGAGGACTTGTTACTACGTGTGCTGTGGATAATTTGCGGTTCAAGTATGGCGCATATATCAATGAAGTAATAGTTCTTATCGGAAAGGTAACATACGTCGGCAACACGTCAATGGAGATAAGGGTGGATACCTATGTCGAAAATATAGAGACAGGTATAAGGCGCGCAATAAATCATGCATATCTGATATGTGTTCATGTTGATGATAACGGCAAGCCTGTTCCTGTAAAATATGGTCTGGAGCTTGAAACGCTGTCAGATAAGGCAGAGTGGGATGGCGGAATGAAAAGAAACGCTAACCGTAAACAAAGGTTCAACGACGGTTATTGATATTTGGAGCAGAAGCGCTTCAGAGGGATTTTTACTGTATTTTGCCGGATCATGTAATAATTTCAGCTGTTATCTATGTTTCGGTATATGTGCTTCTCAATAATAAATCCAACATTGAGATTGCTGATTAACGAAAGAGCGAAGACCTGATCTTCGCTCTTTTCTGTTAATGATATTATCTTGCCGGTGCAGTTATGACGCCGCAGGCAATTTTATTTCCTGAGTTACCTGAAGGTTGTGTCATAAGGTCGTCAGCATTATCGTGAATTATAACTGTTCTGCCGATGATCTCATTTACAGTGAACCTATTGGTCAGAAATATGGATAATGCCTTTCCGCTGTTTCCGAATAGGGGAGGCAGATCTCCTGCGTGATGAGGGTGAGTACACTTATCACGATCATAGTGTGACATAGCTCCGGCAAAGGGGTCGTTCATATTTCCTGTGCATGAAGTTCCGGCGTGTATATGGAAACCAAATATCATTCCGCTGCATGAATCTGATCCTTTCGGCAGACCGCTTATTTCTGCATAAACTATGACTCCCGTGCGAAGCTGATAAAACTTAACAAGTCCGTATATGTCGGGATATTCATCGCTTCCGCTTATCACAGCGGCTGCCTGAGGCTGCCTTTGCAGCAGATAAGCCATCGGCAGCTGAGAGCTGCAATTCATTCTTCTGTTCATAGCAATATTCTCCTTCCGGGGATATTGTATGCGAAAGCTGTGAAAAGCGTTCATTCAAAAGGATCGCGTTTCTTATTTACTGTTTTGAGGGGATAAAGATCTATTTTGTTTTTTACTGTATCCACCATTCCGAGAAATACCTCGTCAGGTCCGTGAAAGCCCTGACTATGAAGCTGCTTTTCGAGCCATATCCTGTCATTACCTGTTTGCTTGAGATTTTCGTCGTTGATATGTCCATCGAGTATTACGTTCACCATTATTTCCTGCTGTGAAGGGGATAGATCTATATCCGAAGGAGTAAGGGGTCTGTCAGTGTCTGCGGGCAGCAGGCTGAGCGAACCGTTGTATTCAAAAACGGCTGTACGCAGCTTTGAAAGGTCGAAATATCCCTGATTGCGGCAATGTGTAAGAAAGTCACTTATGTCGATCCTTGCTTTTTTGAAGTTATCTCTGTAAAGCTTTCCATTGTCGTAAAGAATAAGAGGCTTGCCGATGATGATCTTTCGTAAGCGGGTGGACTTGCCCGTGACTATCGAAACGAGGAACGCACTGAGAGCATATATGAGCATGGCAACTATCATTCGTTCGGGATTTTCGTGTTCAAATGAACATTCTGCCGCTATCGAGCCTATTGAGATACCTATGATATAGTCAAACATACTTAATTGTGAAAGCTGTTTGTTTCCCATAAGCTTTGTAAGCAGGAAAAGCACAATAATGCTGATGATCGAGGTAAATGCAGTTTTTGCGATCTCCATGTTATTCCTCCTGTGATCGAATATTGATATTTTCAATATTTTTTGCAAAGTCATAGCAATTATTCATGTTGAACGCGGTTGACTGTTGGTCATTTTTGTGTTATAATGAACAATATAGATATCATATGATCGGAGGCAGGTAAAGTCAGTGGCAAATCTTACAAAAATTGCGATAAAAAATTCCCTGATAAAGCTTTTGAACGAACGCCCGATAAACAAAATAACTGTCAAGGATATAGTTGAGGACTGCGGAATAAACCGCAACAGCTTTTATTACCACTATAATGACATTCCGTCATTGATCGAGGAAATAATAAACAGTGAGGCTGACAGGATCATTAATGATCACTCTCGTCTTGAAAGCTTTGAGGACTGTATACAGGTAGCTATATCCTTCGTAAGTGAAAACAGGAAAGCTGTTATGCATATCCACAATTCCCCTAATCATGAAATATATGAGCGCTGTCTCTGGAGAGTGTGCGAATACGTCGTTACCACCTATATCAATACAGTATTTGCCGATAATGCTCTCAGTGATGATGATAAATCAATACTTATTCGTTATCACAAATGCGAGTGCTTTGGTCAGATGGTCGATTGGCTGAACAGCGGCATGAAAAATGATATTATGGCAGATTTCCATCGTATATGCGAGCTGAGAAAAGGTATTGCTGAAGAAATGCTAAAAAAATAACATGATATCTTCCGAAAAGTTTCCTTGAGAGAGAAAACGAAAGTCCCTTTGCCGGTTGAATTGCAGGCAAAGGGACGTATTTTTATAAAATCAGAGCGACTTTAGCCAATCAGCGATATCTTTGTCAGTTTCGTCCTGTTTGAAGAGCTTAGCACCTGCTATGCCGGCAGTATCACTGAGATACGGTTTCAGCTTGTCAGCAGTTTTGGAGATATCGCTTCCACCCGATGTAGCGAACAGAGCCAGCTTCTTTCCGGAGAAGTCATATTGCTTCAGAAATGTCTGGATAATATTAGGCGCACCATAGTACCATATGGGGAATCCGATCAGAATGAGGTCATATTCTGAGATGTTTTCGATCTTGCCGCTGATAGGAACATCCTTTTTACTTATTTTTTCTTTGTTGCACCTTGCAAAAGGATTTGTCCATTTAAGATCGGCGTCTGTGTAAGGCGTTACAGGTTTTATTTCAAAAATGTCCGCGTTTTCAGCGGCTTTGGCGATCTGTCCGGCAGTTTTTGCCGTGGTGCCGGAAGCGGAAAAGAATGCAATCAATGTTTTGCTCATAAAAATTTCTCCTTTCAGGGCGGTTTTTAAGAATGGATATATATAACCACTTAAATTATATCCTACCTAATATATTTTATCAAGCGGCAAATTACACAATTATAAATACCGGTTTATGTGCATTACGCAGAATAGTTAAATTCCCTTATTTATCGATAGGCATAACATGTCATTTTAATACTAAAAATGTGTCGGTTTTCTTCTAACGCTTGGTTATGATATATGATAAAATGGACGTAGAAGATGCGAAATATATACTTACCGCTATATCAAATGTACAAGGAATGTGCATATAATGTTTTGCGTAAGGGTAGGTATAAAACAGGGAGGTAATAACAATGATCAAGCTTTCACGTCTTACAGGCTGCATTATGTCCGCCGTAATATGCGCCGGAGCGCTGCCGTTCACCGCAGGCGCTGACAATACAGAGCTATCACTGACAAGCTATATAGACACGTCCGATGGCATAACCATAAGTGCAGACAAAATAAGCACAAATAATTACAAGGACACAAAATATAATAATCCCATTTCGTCGGATTTCTTCTGCGCAGATCCTACGGCTGTGGAGTATAATGGCAGGCTCTATGTGTACGGCACGAACGACCATGAGCAGTATCTTGCAAAGGGGGGAGACGCCGACAATACATATGAGCAGATAAAGTCTTTCGTCATACTCTCTACCGACGATATGGTGAACTGGACTTATCATGGAGAGATAAATACGGGAGAGATAGCTCCGTGGATATATAATTCATGGGCTCCGACCATAGCGTCGCGTGTTGAGGCGGACGGCAAGACACATTTCTATCTTTATTTCTCCAACAACGGACTCGGAGTAGGGGTTATTCATGCGACCGATCCTCTTGGTCCGTGGGACGATCCTCTTGGCAAGCCTCTTATAGACACTAATACTCCCGGACTTAAGGATTGTCCTAATCCTTTCGATCCCGGCGTAGTGATCGACGATAACGGAGTTGGCTGGCTCTCATTCGGTGCGGGAAAGGCTTCATCGGGGACGACATTTATGCCGGGATCGGCAAGGATAGTTCAGCTGGGAGATGATATGCTTTCATTTGCAAGTGATTTTGCAGTTATTCCTGCGGCTTATAATTTTGAGGCAAGCGAGCTAAACTATATCAATGGTACATATGTATACACTTATTGTTCCGACTGGAGCGATCACAGCGAGGAATGGCCCTATGAATGTGATTCGCCATCAGGCTGCGGAATGGTGTATATGACCACTAAAACGCCGCTCGATCCGTCAAGCTGGGAAATGAAGGGCGAATGCTTTGTAAACCCCGGTGTATCGGGATTTGATTATTCAAACAACCACACTCATATGCATAAGTTCAACGGTAAGTGGTATATGTTCTATCACACTCAGTCTCTGCGCAGGGGAATGGGAATAAACGGAGGCTACAGAAGTCTTTGCGCGGACGTTATAAACGTTGACGAGAATACTGTTACCATTGAAAAGACCGGAGGGACCAAAAAGGGGCTTAAGCCGATAGTTCACACTGATGCCTTTTCTATAAACAATGCTGCAGATCTTAATAATACTGCCGATATAATGTATGATGTCACGGATAATGCCGCTCCGATAGTTATAAGCGAAGGGGAAGGCTCATGAATAAGTGTGAAAGACGTCGAGTTTACACCATCCGACGAAAATGATGAGGATGAAGCTTCCGAGCTCATCAAAACAGCAGTTGATTCGATAGATTATAATATAACAGTTACCAGTGTTGATATGGATACTACAGTCTCGATGTATCCTGCAACGAGTACAGGCAAGGACTGTGTCGGATCAGTGGATGTCTCCGGTACGGGCAAGTATACTATCACCTGTGATCTTGGCGGAGCAGGCGGGCTTATGAACATGGGCTACTTCAAAGTGAGTAACGACGCCCAGATAACATTTGTCATTGACAGTATAACAGTTAACGGGAAGTACGATATAGACATTTCCTCCGAACTGACAAATACAAGAGAGTGGGCAGATGGTCTGAGAAATATCTGGAACGGCTTCTCTGATGGCGACAAAGTGTATTATTCCGATTATGCTGAGTTCAGGTATGTTAAGGCGAATGACGCTATAGAATTCTTTGCGGCAGAAAACATTTCGTCCGGAGGCGGCGGTAATGCGCCTTTTATAGAGGA
The DNA here is from genome assembly GCA_937910385.1 of uncultured Ruminococcus sp. Lineage (GTDB taxonomy): Bacteria > Bacillota > Clostridia > Oscillospirales > Ruminococcaceae > Ruminococcus. The sequence goes on from CALEPT010000150.1 coordinate 32,977, forward strand.
TGAGACTTGGTTCTTTGCAAATGTAAAGGGAACAGGCCGTATTGAGGTAAGGCTCGATTCACCAACAGGCGATGTCCTCACAAGTGTTGACTTTGACTCGGCAGATAAATTTGTGACTGTAAAAAGCGGAGCAATAGCACCCGTTGGCGGTACTCACGACCTGTACTTCATCTTCTCGGGAAAGGATATAGCCTTTGATTCGTGGACATTTTCCTACAGTGATACGGTACGTGGTGACGTCAACTCGGACGGAGTCTTTAATGTAGCAGATCTTGTTGCTATGCAGGAGTATATACTCGGAAAGGGTAGTCTGAACAACTGGCAGGCAGGCGATCTGATAAGTGACGGTAAGCTCAATGTGTTTGATCTGGTACAAATGAGAAAGGCACTTCTCAATTAAGGCATGTAATACGCCGCGTTTTCTGCACACTTTCGCGGCGTATCTGCAATTAAAAGGGACAAATCAGAAAAAGTCAGCTGTATTCTTCTTTTGGGTGAGGAATACAGCTGATTTTCTTCAGAGCGTTTAATAAATCACGATATCTGCTTTTATGATACAGATACGCGCAGAAATCTACGTAGTTCAAGATATTAAAGTATGTTTATCAGGATCATTTCTCCGGAAGCACCTCTGACAAGGCATATACTGCATTTTTTACGCAGTCATCGCATTTGCACAGAACAGCTCCTGTAGTGATGCCTTTCAAGTCCTTGCACACCGTTGCTCCGCACATTTGTCTGAAGCGCATAAATATGTTTTTGGCTGCCGCAGTGGATGACCTGCCCTTGGTGACAAGACCGGCTATCATGACTGCGCCTATCAGCGCTCCGCAATCTCCCTCCATGCAGCCCATCCCAGCACCGAATCCGGAGGCTGCTGAAATGAGGTTATCCTGAGAGATCTCCACAAGATCTGCGCATGAAGCCGCTACTGCCTGACAGCAATTGCAGCCGCTTCGCTTAAAATAAATTGCTTTATCCGCACGTTCATTTATATTCATCACATCATCTCCATTTAAGCCTGTACAGCTTTTTATTAATAATATTGTACCATATAATGTATAAAAAAACAATACTTAAGATTTAAGAGTGGTGTGTCCGCGATACCGAGCCGCAGCGCATAACCTGCGCAGGTATGCCGTGCTCTGACCCGCAAGTTTATTTACTGTAGCAGCGGATAGGAGGTGTACGTCCGTCTATCATCACGAATTAAAAAGGCTCCCGAGGTATCTCTCCTCAGAAGCCCATGCAGTTATATCGCCGCTGCTGTTTCCTTGCCAAGTATAGCCATGAATTCCTCGCCGGTGATAGTTTCCTTATTAAGAAGATATCTCGCGAGTTCGTGCAGCTTTTCTATGTTGTCTGAAAGTATCTTCGCTGCCTTTTCATGAGCAGTCTTTATGATACCGTTGACCTCATCGTCTATTCGCGCAGCGGTCTGCGGCGAGCAGGCAAGCGAGGTATCGCCGCCGAGATATTGATTGTTTACCGTCTCGAGCGCTATCATATCGAAGTTGTCGCTCATGCCGTAGCGGGTCACCATAGCTCGAGCGAGTTGAGTAGCTTTTTCTATATCGTTTGAAGCGCCGCTCGTGCAGGTGTGGAAAATCAGCTCTTCAGCAGAGCGTCCCCCCGTGAGGGTAGCAATGCGCGCCAGCGCCTCCTCCTTTGAAAGCAGGAACTTCTCTGCCTCGTCTACCTGCATTGTGTAGCCGAGAGCGCCCGAGGTTCGGGGAATTATCGTTATCTTATGTACGGGTGCGGAGTCCTTTTGCTTTGCCGCAACGAGCGCGTGACCTATCTCGTGATAGGCGATAATTTCCCTTTCCTGCTGCGAAATAACGGCGTTCTTTCGCTGATATCCTGCAATGACTACCTCAACGCTCTCCTCAAGGTCGGACTGATTGACCGCCTGTCTGCCGTTTCTCACGGCTCTCAGAGCAGCCTCGTTTATGATATTAGCAAGCTCTGCGCCCGAGGCTCCCGCGGTCGCCCTTGCAATGGCATTGTAGTCGATATTACCGTCGGTCTTTATCTTCACCGCGTGTACTTTCATTATAGCCTCACGCCCCAAAAGGTCGGGGAGTTCAACGGGAATACGCCTGTCAAAGCGTCCGGGACGCAGCAGTGCGGGATCGAGCGACTCGGGGCGATTGGTCGCTGCAAGGATAACAACGCCTTTTTTGCCGTCGAAGCCGTCCATTTCCGTGAGCAGCTGGTTCAGGGTCTGCTCGCGTTCATCGTTGCCGCCGAGCTGACCGTCACGTTTCTTGCCGATCGTGTCTATCTCGTCAATGAAGACTATGCACGGTGCTTTTTCGTTCGCCTGCTGAAAAAGGTCGCGCACCTTAGCCGCACCCATACCGACGAACATCTCAACGAACTCAGAGCCTGATATCGAGAAGAATGGTACATTCGCCTCACCCGCAACAGCCTGTGCAAGCAAAGTCTTGCCTGTTCCGGGAGGTCCCACAAGGAGTGCTCCCTTTGGTAGATTTGCACCTATATCGGCATATTTGTTCGGGTTGTGGAGAAAATCGACTATCTCAGCCAGAGCCTCCTTAGCCTCGTCCTGCCCCGCAACGTCGGCAAAGGTCTTGCCGGTCTGCGCCTTGACGTATATCTTCGCATTGCTCTTGCCGAACGACATTGCATTGCCCATGCCGCCCATACGCTTGCCTATGCTCTTGAAGAGTATATTCCACAGCACGATCATGAAAACTATCGGCAGCACCCACGAGAACAGAAATCCCTGAAGAGGACTTGTCTCTTCTATAGAACCCGTGAAGTCTATGTTTCCGTTCTTGCTGAGCCTGTCAACAAGATCAGGATCCTCTATTCTGACAGTCGAATATACCTGTGACTGTCCATCTGCTCCCGTAACTTCAAATTTTATTTCAGAGTCCTCTATCTGCACCTGAGTGACTGTACCGGCCTCTATCTGCTTGAGAAAAAAGCTGTAGTTAGTCTCTTTTACCTTTGATGCGTTTATCATTGGCTTTACCATCGCATTGAATATAAGCAGCAAAAGCAGACATATCAATCCGAATACCAGATATTGGCGTCTGTTGTTCTTGGATTCATTCATATTGGATATCATCTCCCTTATCATTATGACAAAATTATATCATACTCTTCAGAAAAAAACAACTGACAAATTGTGATAAATGTGAAAATTATGTGAAACCTTTTCTATTCAGAAACTTTGGGAATAATGCAACTCCAAACCAGTATAATTTAAACGGATAATTAATGTCTGCTCAACAACTAAAAATTGGCTTAATATAGCTTTTTAAAGTCAATTTTTAGTTGTCAAAGCGCAAGAAAAAACAAAGATATTGATAGTTTTTCTTGCGCTTTGTTTTGCCCTTTAGGGCAAAATGAGCTTGACATCAAGAAATGTGACGCGCAAATTCCCTATATTATAAAGAATTTGCGCTCCCCGAACGAAGTTCGGGGCAATAACCGCCTTACGGCGGTTATTGAGGACACATTAATTATAAATTACAGTTTGTAGGGCATCATACCCCCAGCGCATTCCTTGTCATACGATAAATCTCCAGCCGCGACAGCGATTTCGGACTATTATTGGTCTGGTTTACTGTCCGGCTGTTGTCGTTGTTATAGTAGTTGTTGACCACACCGCCGCTGCCACCGTTCATCATCGCGCCGTAATCGCCAGCGGGGGCTCCCCGCCCGGCCATATCGACGTTCAGCCCGGACTGCATCGTCAGTGTCATATCCACGATAAAACCGTCTTTTTCCTATGAGCCGAAGTCAATGTTTCCATTCAATAGCTGTTGTCTCATAAGGCAGAGATCAAACACGTCCAAGTGTTCATCATGGTTCAGGTCGTAGTCATTCCCGTGTGCGTTTTTTGCCTTCGTCAGCAGCCAGTTCTGCAAATTGGCAGGCTCACGCTTTGTGGGGATCGTTCCCGAAAACTGTTCCTCCCAGAAATTCACAGCATCGTATATCCAGCCCTCTGCCACCGTTCCCGTGCCGAGTCCGAAGCCGTGGGGAAGTCCCTCATAGGCATGAAACTCCGTGGGGATACCGTAGCTTTCAAGGGTATTCAGACGGCTCTGCATGGTTTTCCAATTTGCGATACCGTCGCTTGTTCCCACACAAACATAAGTCGGAGCGTCCGCCTTTGAAGTGTAGGTGTAGCCCGTGTACTGCATGATGACCGCACCTGCCTGTCCGATGTCAGTGCGTCCTGTGAGCTGTTTCAGATAGTCCGCATTGCCGAGCGTTGCCGCCATTCTTGCACCTGCCGAGCCGCCCCATAAAGAATAATCAACAGGATCGACTTCCAGTGTGTCGGCATTGTCATGGATAAACTCGATCGCCCTCGCAAGGTCATCATAGGGCGCATCGGGACGGTAGATCAGCGCAAAGGCGTTATATCCCATTTTCGACAATTCCAGAGCGTGGGGAAAGCTGTCGTGCATCGCCCCCACATAGGCAAAACCGCCTCCTGCATTGCAAACCGCAAACTTCGCATTATCCTCGCCCTTGAAGAAGAAAAGTCCCGTGTCACGCAGGCTGCTGTCCGCCTGCATCTCCTCCTCGGTGTAGATGTTGTAGAAGATCTGCTGACCGTTTTCTGCGGCGTTTTTCAGGTGATTGACAATTTCCACGGTCTTTTCGGGCTTGATGTAGTTGTACCATGTGTAGGTGCTGCTTGAACTCACATCTTTCAGTGTCATATCGTCGGTAACAGCCCTGTCCACGGGAAAAAGAAGTCTGCCGAAATCACCGAAAGCTGCCATATTTTTGACTTCACCGACAGTCGTATTCTCGGTCACTTCATCTGTCTGCACGGCATCTCCTCCAAAGAACAGCGGCAGAGCGTTGTACATGAACTCACGGCAGGAAATATGATCGTGCTGACCGCCCTCACGCTGATAGAAAACATAGTGATCGGGGGTAAACACCTCGCTGCGGGAGAGCATTTCCTCTGCCATGTCAATGGACTGTGACTTCACCGTGTCATTCGTGCCGACACCGTGATAGATGAAATATCCACGCTCGTCAAGGTCGTTATCCTCCACAAGCTGCTGAATGAAGTCCACATTCTTTTCGATCTGGAAGTCGCCGTAGCCTCCATAGTACCAGCACGAACCGCTCATGGGCAGGAAGTAGCGGATATAGTCGGAATCATAGCAGAATTGCAGCCACGTTGTCACCGAGCCGAGTGAGAATCCGCCAAATGCCCTGTGATCACGACAGGCTTTCAGATCGTCGGGCGAGGTGCTTTCCGCATAGGTGTGGAACTGCCCCTCCACCGCAGGCATCAGATATTCCTCGAAGTCACGGTGAAACTGGCGAAACTCCGCAACAGAGCCTGAAAAACCGGTGTCGGAATTGTCGTTGTAGAATGTTGCGGACACAAATATCGTCGGTGGAATATCACCCTTTGCGATCATATTGTCCAGCATATCCGTGATGTTTGCGTACTGAAAATACTCACCTGCATGACCGCCCCAACCGTGCATCAGATAGCAGATGTTGTAGCGTGTTTCGGTGTCATTTTCATCATACCCATAGGGAAGATAGACGTATGCGGTCTTGGTAATATCGCTCCCGTCACGGACAAAATCCTTGCTGTCATAGGTGAGCTGCGTGACCGTTCCTGCCTGTTCGATCGGCTGCAAATAATCATCGGGAACGGCGGTACTCATACCCGTCTGGGCGATCTCCTTCACCGTACCCGAACTTGCGGCAGCTTTCGGCTGCGAGCTTGCCGTATGTTCCTGCTGTGTTCCGCAGCCTGTCAGGAATGACATCAGTGCTGCTGAAAGCAGTGCAAAGCGTTTCATAGCGTTCATCTCCTTCGCTCCTTTCTGAAAAATGTGTTTACCGGTTACTGCAAATGCAGACTGCTTACCCATTCCACGACTTCGGCAGTATCGTAATTCTCGCTGAAACGCATACCGTCAAGCCAGTTGCCCGTACCTGCCATTTCAGCAAGGTGAATGCCGCTGTCGCCAATGCCGTTCGAAGTTGATGTGCAGAAAGGGATAACGTCTTTTCCGCTGAAATCATTATCCATTACAAAATCATTGACCACCCATGAGGCTTCTCTCCACCAGAGAGGATAGCCGATCAGAACAGTATCATAGCTGTCCCAGTTCTCCACAGTCGTAGAGACAAGTTCTGTGTGGCGGTTCTCGTCATTATGCTCTGTAACGACACGGCTCTGTTCATCTCTCCAGTTGAGGTCATCTTCTGTGTAAATATCCACAGGTTTGATCACAAATACATCTGCCCCAAGCGCATCGGCAGCGATCTCTGCGACACCTTTGGTATGTTCCTGCGCCGAATAATAGACCACAAGGATATTACTGTCAGCGGTCTCATCGGTCGTTTCTTCGGTAGCTTCGGTCTGCGTTTCCTTTTCTGTTACAGCAGCAGTTGTTACCGCCTCTGTCGCCTGAGTTGTTTCAGCAGTTGTGTCAATACTTTCCTGACTTCCGCAGC
>CALEPT010000151.1 GCA_937910385.1 uncultured Ruminococcus sp.
TATGCCGTTATTCCCGAGCCGGTAACATTGGTCTGAGGAGTGCTCAGTCCCGAGGTATCGCTGTATATTGACGGAGACGGCATTGTGTCCTGCTCATCGAACATACGGTAGAACTGATTAAGAGCTGAATTATCGGGAGCTGTGCCCGAGGTGGAAATGCCGTCTGCGCGGTTGTCGGTAAGTGATATGACCGAAGGAGTGAACAGCAGATATCTGTCGCCAACGTATATCTTTTCACGCCCCGAAAGTGTGATGTACACGGGAGTTTCACTGACATCAACAGTTACCGTATTCCCAATTATATCAAGAACAGAGGTATCTCCGCCAAAGCTATCCGAGGGAGCGGTTATGTATGCATGAGCCGCTCCTCCGGCAGAGAGCTTATAATCATTTACGGTATTGCCTTCATTTGTAGGCGACCACACTGCCTTAATGATATCACCGTTTGACCTGTCCTTGAAGGTCATCATGCTCACGCCGTTTTCAGTGGATTCGCTGACAAGATCAGCGTTCTTCAATACGCTCGTCATGCACGAAAGATAATACCACGCCTGTTTTTTGCTCCATTCACCCTTACCTGTAACGAGTCCGGAGTTATAATACACTCCCTCGCCCTCGTCGCGCAGCTGGAACTTTGTTATGCGGTCAACGCCTCCAGCCATTGCGGACAGATATGTCCTCGCGACACGCTGTGCGTAGCGCAGCTGATAGGTCTCGTTTTCGTGGTCGTCAATTCCCTCGACCTCGCAGTCGGACATGGGTATTTCAAACTCCGATATCCACAGCTCCGCGCCCGGGGCGTTATTGTCTATCCAATCCTTGAGCTCGGCTATCCTGCTGCGGAAACTGCTGTCCTCGACGCAGTAGTCATCCGGACCAAGATGGACGTTTATGATATCCACGGCGAATTTTCCGTCGCTGCGGTTGTAGTCGAACCACAGCTTCATTTCATCAAGGTACTGTATTATCGAAGCACTCGGCGTGAGAAGTCCGCCCACCGCAAGCTTGAAATCGGGGTCTGCGGTCTTTACGCCCGCGTTGGGTATAGTACCCTCATGACCGTCGTAATCAGCGGAGCACATCGCCGCGAGCTCATACGGAGTGAAATAGCTCGCCTTGCCCGACCATGTCTTGTTCGGCTCGTTGCAATTTTCGAGCGCGGTAAGCAGTCCCATACCGACCTTTGCCTCCTGAGCGTCGGTGATATTGAGGGTGGATATATCTATATCGCTGTTGCTGCCGTAGCGTGCCGCCACCTGATACATAGCCTGCGCATGGACTGCATAGCTCGACGGGTCAAGTGTATCTGCGCCGCTTTCCACGGGTATCTCGGGGGCGGAGGTTCCGCCCGATATCAAGGTGCTGCCGCCCTGAAAGCACGGTATTATGCTGATATTCTGCTCTTTCATCGCGGTGTAGAAGCTGTCCATATCGCCCCATGTTCCCTGAGTGAACTTCACCTTGCCGCTGCTGTCGAGCAGCCAGCTGAAATTGTGGTACTCTCGGACGTTTCCTGCTGCCATTATCGCGGTCATTGGGTCATCGATAAATGCGTTGAAGCCCGCAGACTGCCCCGCCGTGAGGTCGGAGGCATCGGACGACGGCTTGGCTGAGGTCTTTGCCTTCTGAGCAGCTGTGAGCTCGCTCTCCTTGTAGCCGTATATCGCAAGCTCGCTGACTCCGCTGTCGCAGTAATCTGAGCTGAAATGCAGGTAGCGCGTCGGCTGAGGGTCATCGAATTTTATCGCCCTCCACGACATATAATAATCCATGGTCTGCTCGGCGACGGTATGCCATGCGAAGGGCTCCCCGTCAGAGATGGTCCACACGGGAGTTCCGTTGGTATCGAGGAGAGCAATGCCCGTTATCACGTAATTTGCCCCGAAGTCGATGTAAAACGAGGCTGCTCCGTACTCGGTCTGTTGATTGGGAGTCCAGTTAGAGCGGGAAGTTGCAGTAAAGGTCTCGCCGTCAACACTCATGCTGTCGATCGAGGCAGGCACCTTATCCTGATCGTCAAAGAGGTATGAAACGTCCCTGAGGTAGCTCGCACCGAGGTAGACGAGGTTCTCCTCGCGCACGGTAAACTGCGTTATATCGAGTAGCTGCGCGGTCTTGTCCTCTGCCGAGAGTGCTGTGAAGGAGCTTGCACACGAGAGCGACACGGCTGCTGCGGCTGCGGCTGCAATGAAATTTTTTACTGTCATTGTTATCCCTCCGATAAATTATGTCACATATTATTATAGCACAAATCAACATAATTTTCAATATGCAGATCAAAACTTCATAAATAATACACAATCAAACTCGCAAGCGCTGCGCAATCCACTCTTGCAGCACAATTGTGATACTCCCATTTATTGCGGAATTATGCGGAAAGCATTGACAAAGTGCGGCGCAGATGATATAATTTATTCATAATTATAACCGATGTGCCGTCTGCACTGCGGCACGCAAAGGAGAGGGAATCATTATGAAAAAACATGCAAGGAGAACAGCTGCGGGGCTTATGAGCTTTGCACTTATGCTTACCTCAGCAAGCCTTTCGGCTATGCCTACTGCCGCCGAAAGCGGCGTCAGCATCAACGAGGTTTGCCCAAAGAACACGACCTATGCCGCTCCCGACGGAGGTCTCTACGATTGGATAGAGCTCTACAATGCCTCGTCAAGCGCGGAGGATATCAGCGGATGGGGACTTTCAGACAAATCCACCAAGCCCTATAGGTACACCTTCCCAAGCGGAACTGTTATAGCCCCCGGTCAGCGCCTCGTCATATTCTGTGACAGCATCGCAGGTGCCTCCGACACCTCTATAGCTCCGTTCGGACTTTCAACGAGCGGCGAGACACTTACTCTCACCGACAGCTCCGGGGCTACCGTTTCGCAGATAACCTTCGGCGCAATGGCTTCCGATACGTCCTACGGTCAGTATCCCGACGGCAGCGGAGAGTTCTATACACTCAGCTGCACACCCGATTCGGCAAATTCCGCCCCCGAGGGTGCCAATGCAGTGAGTACTCCCGAATTTTCGGCGGACAGCGGCTTCTACACAAGCAGCTTCTCGCTCACGCTGACCGCTCCCGAGGGCACTACAGTCTACTACACGACTGACGGCAGTGACCCAACGCCTGAATCTACTCCCTACACCTCGCCGATAACCGTTCGGGATATGTCCGATACCGAGAATGTGCTCAGTGCAAGAACGGATATCAGCGCGAGCAGCGTAAGTGCTCCGTCGGAAAAAGTAGATAAGGCGGCAATTGTACGCGCGGTCGCCGTGGATTCCGAGGGCAGAGTAAGTGACATCATCACAAAGACCTATTTCATCGGCAAAACAGCCTCCTCCTACTATCAGGACATGAAGGTCGTTTCGATAGTCACCGACCCCGATAATCTGTTCGACTATGAGACAGGTATTTACGTCAAGGGCAAGGTCTACGACGACGAGAACGGCAGCAGCGGAGGCGGCTGGGGCTGGGGTTGGGGCAACATGAAAAACCCCTGGGAAATGGAAGCCAACTACACCCAGAAAGGCATAGAATGGGAGCGGGAAGCTACCCTTGAAATGTTCAATAACGGCACGAGAGTCATCTCGCAGAACGTCGGTATCCGCATAAAGGGCGCTGCATCGCGTTCGGCGGCACAGAAGAGCTTCAACGTCTACGCCCGCAAGGACTACGGCACGGCAGAGTTCACCTATGACCTCTATGAGGGTACTGCAACAAAGGCGAAAAACGGGAAGGTCATAGATACCTTCGACGCTTTCACGCTCCGCAACGGCGGAAACGACAACGGCTATGCATATTTCCGCGACAGCATAAATCAACAGCTTGTCGCCGACCGCGACTTCGCTTCTCAGGCTACGAGCGAGTGTGTGGTCTTCATTGACGGCGAGTTCTGGGGAATGTACCAGATAACCGAGCGTGTAAGCGACGATTACATAAAATCCCACTATGGTATAAAAAAGAGCGACGTTGTGATAATCAAGAACAAGCAGCTTGAGGAAGGAACGGATCAGGATCTTGCCGACTGGAATGATCTTACGTCATTCTGCGCCTCGTCCGACATGAGCAGTGAGGCTAACTATGCCCGCTTCACGCAGGCTGTGGACGTGCAGAGCTACATTGATTACTTCGCCGCGCAGATATACTGGAACAATACCGACTGGCCAGAGAACAACTTCGCTGTATGGCGCTCCGCTTCCGTTGACGAGGATAACGATTACGCGGACGGCAAGTGGAGAATGTTCATGTTCGATACCGAGTACGCAACGGGTCTCTACGACGATAACCGCACTCAGGCAAGCTCGGACAGCTTCTCGCGCATATCTCAGAACACAGACGACGTAAGCCGTATGTTCACCAATTTGCTGAAAAACGCTCAGTTCCGCGAGCAGTTTGAACTGACGTTCATGGATCTTGCAAATTATAATTTTGACAGTGCCAAAGCAGATAGGATAATCAATGAGTTCGCCTCCACATACAGCAGGCAGGCGCTCGATACCTACAAGCGTTTCAATTCCGACAGCTACAATAAATACGGCTCGGATAATTTCGCTTCCGAACTCGCGAAGGTTTCCTCCTACTATTCAAGCCGCTACAGCACAGCGGCTCAGCAGTTAAGAAATGCGCTCAGTCTCGGTGGAGACCTAAGAACTGTTACCGTTGAGAACGACGGCAGCAAGGGCAGCATTTCGCTCAACACTCTAAACCTCGACGATTCACTTTCAAGCTGGAGCGGAAAATACTACTCCGATTACAAGGTGACCGTCACAGCCGTACCAAAGAGCGGTGCGTACTTCTCGCACTGGGAGGTAAACGGTGCGCAGCTGACTCAGGAGGAGCTTTACTCCCCGACTGTAAGCATCGAGCTCGGCAGTGATGTTACCGTACGAGCAATCTATGGCGAGGGGCTCTTAAAGGGAGACTATAATGCCGATGGCTCGGTAAATATCTCTGACCTCGTTTTGCTTCAGGAATTTATACTCGGCAAAGACGTGAACATTGCCGATACGGACATGATAGATGACGGAAAGACAAATTCCCTTGATATTGCGGCATTGAGAAGATCTATTTTAAGTAAATAATCAGGGCAGCTCTTGCTGCCGCCCGCGGGAATCATATCAATGTGCAGGGGCGGATGTCCACATCCGCCCCTGCACCTGACACCAACGACCTGAATGGAGGTAATTTATGAAAGTTTTAATGCTCAACGGAAGTCCGCGCGCAGGCGGAAATACCGACATCGCCCTCGCGGAAATGACGAAGATATTCAACGCGGAAGGTATCGAGGCGGAGACAGTCCGCGTCGGCAATAAGGACATTAGAGGCTGTATCGCGTGCGGAAACTGCTTTGAAAAAGGGAAATGCGTCTTTGACGATATAGTAAACGAGCTTGCACCAAAATTCGAGGAGTGCGACGGATTCGTTGCGGCAACTCCCGTATACTACGCTTCTGCAAACGCAACGCTCATTGCCTGTCTTGACAGGCTGTTCTACAGCACTCATTTCGACAAGTCGATGAAGGTAGGCGCAGGCGTAGTCTGTGCGAGGCGCGGCGGCTGCTCCGCGACCTTTGACGAGCTCAACAAATACTTCACTATCTGCGGTATGCCGATAGCTTCGAGCCAGTACTGGAACAGCATTCACGGCAGAGAAAAGGGCGAGGCTCAACAGGACGAGGAGGGCTTGCAGACCATGCGCACTCTTGCGCGCAACATGACCTTCCTTATGAGAAGCATTGCGCTCGGCAAGGAAAAATACGGTCTTCCCGAGGCTGAGGATGAGCATAAGTTCACGAATTTTATCAGATAAAAGAGAGATACCGCGGGAATATTTCCGCGAAATAAAAACGAGAGGGAAAGTTTTAACATGATGAATATCGCAGTAGCACAGTCGGGCGGTCCGACCTGTGCGATAAACGCTTCGCTTGTGGGAGTTTTCCGCGAAGCACTGAAAAATCCGACAATAGACGCTATTTTTGGTTCCGTAAACGGTATTGAGGGTATCATAGGCAACCACCTTGTAGATCTGAAATCCATGATACTTACTAACGACGATATGGAGCTCCTGCGCCAGACGCCTTCAACCGTACTGGGCTCATGCCGCTATAAGCTCCCCGATCATCACAGCGATGAAACGGTCTACAAAAAAATCGCAAACACATTGAAACAGCGCAATATAGGAGCATTCTTCTATATAGGCGGAAACGATTCAATGGACACCGTAAATAAGCTATCCGAATATTTCCGATCTATTGAACTCGATATCAAGGTCATCGGCATACCCAAAACCATAGATAACGATCTGTGCATAACCGACCACACTCCCGGTTTCGGTTCGGCAGCAAAATACGTCGCCGCTACCATGCGCGAGATAACGCGCGACAGTACCGTTTACAGCATACCTTCCGTCACGATAGTCGAGATAATGGGCAGACACGCCGGCTGGCTCACTGCTTCGAGCGCGGTCCTTCATGCAATGGGCGAGACCGCTCCTCACCTTGTTTATGTGCCTGAGGCTGAGTTTTCTCCCGAAAGCTTCCTGCGTGATGTTCGTCAGGAAATGTCCAAGCATAAGGCTGTGATAGTCGCAGTATCCGAGGGGATCGAAGTTCCGGAGGGTGTTCAGTCGGGCTGTGTGGATAATTTCGGCCACAAATATCTTTCCGGCATAGGCAAGTACCTTGAGGGACTTGTGCGCGGCGAGATAGGCTGCAAGGTGCGCTCCATCGAGCTGAACGTGATGCAGCGCTGCTCATCGCATTTGTGCTCAAAGACCGATATTGATGAATCCGAGGCTATAGGTGCTGCCGGAGTACGCTGTGCTCTTGCAGGTGAGACCGGCAAAGTAATGGTCTTTCGCCGGGCAGCAGATGTTCCGTACACTATCGTGATCGAAACTGCGGATTCCGCCGACATCGCCAATCTCGAAAAATTTCTCCCCGAAAAATACATCAACGCCGCAGGCAACAATATCCGCGATCATGCTCTTTCATATTTCCTGCCTCTCATACAGGGCGAGCTGAACCTCGTCATGGAGCACGGTGTCCCAAAGCATTTCGCGATACATGAATCTCTATTGAAATAGTAATTAAGGGCGACCAAAAGGTCGCCCTGCAACTTTTTACAGCAAACAATTAATTAAAATAGTCATACACAAGTGTCGAAAGCTCAGTGACATCGTCTGCGTTGTCCCATGCAGAGCCGCTCGGGGCAGAGCTCATCACTACAAGGATATAGTCACATTCATAGGAGTAAATTATTGCCGCATCGTGGCAGACCTCGTCTGTCTCACCGGTCTTGTTGGCTGTAACTATCCCATCCGGTACACCGGCAGGTATCTTCTGGGTATATTTCTGCGCTTTCAGGAGTTCAAGCATCTTTGCGGAATATTCCTCAGATACGCACTCGCCGAGGTAGACCTCCTCCAGAAAATGCCCCACGTCCTCCACCGATGTATAATTCGTTCCGTTATTTATGTATATCTGGAGTCCCTTTGAATTGCTCGCAGGCTGAAGACCGTGCTCAACGAAGGTATCGTCATATCCGTTATCCTTGCACCATTCCGTAGTGTACTGAAGCCCGATAAGCCTTACTATGGAGTTGAATGCCTCATTGCTGCTTACCTCGATCATTTTTTCGAGGTTATCAATTATATCCTCTTCCTTTATCTCGCCGGACTGCACTTTGGAATATGCAGCTCCCATAGCGAAAAGCTTGATAAGGCTGGCAGCATATACCATTTTATTATTTACGCTCGTACTTCTGCCCGTTCGGAGATTTTTGACATAAACCGACCATTCGCCTTTATATCCTCTCACTGCTTCATTAATTTGCTTTTCAAGTTCAGAAAGGTCGTCCGGCGGCTCGGTAGCCGGCTCTGTTGTCGTCTCTGCTTCGGTAGAAGGCTCGACAGTGGTAGTAGTCTGCACAGTGCTCACGCCGGTCGCAGCTGCCGGAACCGCCGGGGCTTCCGGTCTGATATTGCGGTCAAGTCCGATCGTTGAATCCGCACACGAGCATACGGCCGCAGAAGCTATAAGAACTACTGCCGCACAGGCAGTTATTTTCTTTTTTCTGATAGCGCTCACCTCCCGGGTACGTATGTCTTATCACGACATAATTTCAATAACAATATGTATTATAACATAACTCATGGAATAAATCAACTTACGAAATTCTGGTTTTCAGACAGTATAAGAATTCATGAGTCAGCCTTTGAAGTATTGTATTTTCCTGAAGGAGTCATCAATAATGCCCCTTATGGCAGCTTCACTCTTCTCAAAAATATCGAGCTGAGCCATAAGCTGCAGAGCTCGCAGGCGGCACTGCTGCGGAGTTTTGCCGCGAAAATACGGTTTTTCACTGTAGAAGTCGGTCAGATATCTCACCGCGAGCTCTCCGACGGCATAGAGGATACCGCAGTAGAGGGATTCCTCCTCGGCAGCGGCAAGAACTCCGCCCAGTCCCTCCGCAAAGCCCTCTGTGACTTTTTTGATCCTCGATATATCCGCAGGCAGCCCGCTTACAGAGCGTATCATATCGCCAAAATCGAACGCTGCATATCCCTCCATGGAAGTATCGAGGTCAATGACAGTATACCGCTCTCCTATTATGACATTATCTGCTTTGGCATCGCCGTGAATATTCCGCTTGGGAACTGACCCGAAAGCCTTTGAAAGCTTCTCTCCGAGTGTCCACAAGCGCAACATCAAAGCTCTGTCAGCTCTGCCGCCTGAGAGCAGCTCCAGACGTGAAAAATATGCTGTGTAGTCGTGGAAATGCTCTATCGGCTCGGTGAGCTTTACGTCCTCGATAATACGCAGGAAAGCGCCGAAAGCCGTTCCGATGAGGCTGTCGTCATCTGCTTGCGGAGACTGCTCCGACCCGATATACTCATACATTCGCCACACCTCGCCGCCGACGGTAACATAATTCTGAGCGTTCGCCGTCAGATAGTGCGGAATGCGCACAGCTTCGTCCGATAGCGCAAAGGCGGCTTCGATACGGCTTATATTCTCCATGACCTCCTGCGGTCTGTGGAACACCTCACGATTCAGAGATTGCAGGATATAGCGCTTTCCTCCGCACGAGGCAAGAAATGTGCGATTGATGTGACCGCTTTTAAGCTCTGTCAGGAATCCGGGCAGCGAAAGCCCGAAAAGCACAGGTATCCTTTCTGTATCCATAATATCACGCCTTCCTTAAAGCTTCCTTAAATGCAAATGAGCCGGATCTGAGTCCGGCTCTGCAGCATCAGTTTTTCAGGCTCTGCATCGGCGCGGGGATACGTCCGCCGCGGTTGATGAACTTTGCAGGCGACTTCTCCCTCACGGGCATTACAGGTCCGCTTCCGAGGAGACCGCCAAATTCGAGGGTCTCACCCTCCTTCTTGCCGACAGCCGGGATAAGGCGGACTGCCGTCGTCTTGGAATTGACCATTCCGATAGCAGCCTCGTCAGCGATAATTGCGGAAATAGTCTCGGGAGTGATATCCCCCGGAACAACTATCATATCCAGTCCGACCGAGCAGACTGCGGTCATCGCTTCGAGTTTCTCAAGGCTGAGGACGCCTGCCATCGCAGCATCTATCATACCCGCGTCCTCGGATACGGGAATGAAAGCGCCCGAAAGTCCTCCGACGGTAGATGAAGCCATGACGCCTCCCTTCTTCACCGCATCGTTGAGCATTGCAAGGCAGGCAGTAGTTCCGTGAGTACCGCACATTTCAAGACCCATCTCCTCAAGGATATGCGCAACACTGTCTCCGATAGCGGGAGTAGGCGCGAGTGAGAGGTCCACGATCCCGAATGGCACGCCGAGCAGCTCAGAGGCTCTTGCACCGACGAGCTGACCCATTCTCGTTATCTTGAAAGCCGTTTTCTTTATCACGTCGGCTATCTCGTTTATAGAGGCATCGGGGTACTTAGTAAGCGCCGCACGGACAACTCCGGGACCGGAAACTCCGACGTGTATCTCACAGTCCGGCTCGCCTACACCGTGGAAGGCTCCAGCCATAAAGGGATTATCCTCAACGGCATTGCAGAATACAACGAGCTTCGCGGGACCAATACAGTCGCGGTCGGCAGTTCTCTCAGCTGACTCCTTGACTATCTCTCCCATGAGCTTAACAGCGTCCATATTAATGCCCGATTTTGTTGAGCCGATATTTACCGAAGAGCATATATTCTCAGTCACATCGAGAGCCTCGGGGATAGAGCGTATCAGCGCCATATCGCCTGCGGAAAAACCCTTATGTACCAATGCGGAATAGCCTCCGATGAAGTTTACTCCGCAGGTGTCGGCAGCTCTCTGCAAAGCTTTTGCGAATTTAACAGGATCGCCGTGCGGACAAGCTGCTGCAAGCATGGCGATAGGAGTGACCGAGATCCTCTTATTGATGATCGGAATGCCATATTCCTTTTCTATCTGCTGACCGACGGGGACAAGGCGCTCTGCCTTGGTCACTATCTTCTCATACACCTTATCGCAGGCACGGTCGATATCGGTATCTATGCAGTCAAGGAGCGAGATACCCATTGTCGTCGTTCTGATGTCAAGGCACTCGTCCTGTATCATTCTTATTGTTTCAAGTATGTTATATACATTAAGCATTGAACTGCTCCTTTCAAATTTGATCCGGAATTGGCAGATCCGAATTATACAGAATGCATTGAGTTAAAAATATCCTCGTGCATTGTATGTATAGAAAGTCCGAGCTCCTTGCCGAGATTTGTCATTCTGTCAACGAGCTCCGAGAAATCTCCGTTTATGGCGGAAATATCAACAAGCATTATCATTGCGAACATATCCTGCAGAACGCTTTGTGTGACTTCGATAACGTTTACGTTATATTCGGCGCATATACCGCTTACCTTGTGAAGAATGCCCACGGTATCCTTACCTATTACGGTTACAACTGCTCTCATAAAAATTTACCTCCGTTTATATTACGCGGCAAAGTTCCGCGTGATCGTTGTAATTATAACATATAATCGTGAAAAAATCAACCTGCGCGGAGTGATATTTCCGTTTTTTTCATCTTCGGCGCGAAAACGGCTGCGCGAGCCTCGCGCTTATAACATATAATCGTGAAAAAATCAACGGGTGTGAAGAGATATTTCCCATTTTTTCATCTTCGGCGCGAAGATGGCGCGAGGCATTCAGACAAAAAATCTTGATTTATACAAGATCATATGTTATAATGTAATTTAAAGTATCATAAGGAGATGACTGCCATGAACCTTATCGACTGTCACACGCATACACAGTTCTCGGTGGACTCTGAGGCAAATATAGATCAATGCATACAGCGTGCCGCCGAGCTCGGACTCGCAGCCTACGCCATAACCGACCACTGTGAATGCAACCGCTGGTACTCTCAGGAGCATTATCCCGGCGAAACAACATATCAGTACTTCAACTTCGGCATAGACTTTGAAAGCTCCGTCTCCGCCGTTACCGAGCTGAAAGAACGTTATAACGGAAAGCTGAATCTCATCTGCGGCACGGAAATGGGTCAGGCTACTCATGATCTTGAAATTGCAGAAAAAATCGTCAGCGACCCGCGGCTGGACTTCGTTCTTGCCTCAATGCACCAGCTTCCAAAAACCGAGGACTTCTGCTTCATCGACTACAGTCACTGCAGCGAGAAAGACATTTACGCCCTCTGCCGCCGCTACTTTGAGGAAATATACAAGCTTTGCGTCTGGGGAAAATTCGATATACTTGGACATCTGACCTATTTTCTGCGCTACATGAGCAAGGTAGGTATAAATCCTGATATAAGCCGATTTGACGACATTATCGCAGACTCGTTCCGCCTGCTCGCACACAGCGGCAAGGGTATCGAGATAAATACCTCGGGACTGCGGCAAGGCTTCGGCGATACCTTCCCCAGTTTGAAATATGTCAGGCTGTTCCGCGACCTCGGCGGAGAGGTCATCTCGATAGGCTCGGACTCTCACACGGCAGAGGATATCGGCGCGGACGTTGATAAAGGCGCGCAGATAGCCGCAGCGGCGGGCTTTACCCGACTGTGCTATTTCAAGGAGCGCAAGCCGCAGTTCATAAGCATAATTTAATTCGGAATTAGGAATTCCGAATTTATACAATGAAAGGAATGTGAGTCATGAAAAACGAAATAATCAGGATATTACAGCAGAACGCCCGTATCTCAAATACGGCGCTCGGAGAAATGCTCGGGATAGCTCCCGAGGCGGCGGCAGCCGAGATAAAAAAGCTTGAGGACGAGGGCGTTATCCGCGGATACAGCGTCATACTCGACGACGACAAGTACGACAAGTCCACTGTCTACGCGACTATCGAGCTTAAGATCACCCCCCACCGCGACAGCGGCTTCGACGATATTGCAAAGATAATCATGATGTACGACGAGGTGGAGAGCGTGAGCCTTATGTCCTCCGGCGCATACGACCTTGCGGTCGAGGTGAAGGGCAGCAACCTCAAGGACGTTGCGTTCTTCGTTTCAGAGCGTCTGTCCACTATCGAGGGTGTTCTATCGACCTCCACACACTTCATTCTGAAAAAATACAAGGAAAAGGGCATTTTCATCGACGGTGAAGAGCCCGACGAAAGGGGACTCGGCTGATCGTGATAGATTACGATAAGGTCCTTTCGGACAAGATAAAGAAAATGAAGCCCTCGGGCATACGCAAATTCTTCGATATAGCAGGCACTATGGAGGGCGTTATCAGCCTCGGCGTAGGTGAACCCGATTTTTCAACTCCGTGGGTCATCAGAAAGGCTGCGATACAGGTCCTCGAGCGAAAGCACATCGTCTACGGTCCGAATAAGGGACTGGCGCCGTTGAGGACGGAGATTTCCAGGAAAATAGAGAAAAAGCACGGCATAAGCTACGATCCTGACAATGAGCTTATAGTGACGGTCGGCGGCTCGGAGGCTATAGACCTCGCCCTGCGCGGTATCATCGACCCCGGCGACGAGGTGCTCGTGGTAGAGCCCTGTTTCGTCTGTTACGCTCCGCTCGTAGAGCTTGCCGGGGGCGTGGCGATTCCCGTTCCTACGCGGATAGAGAACAGCTTCAAGCTCACCGTAGAGGACTTTGCGGACAAGGTGACCGAGCGCACGAAGATGATAATAATGCCGTTCCCGAACAACCCCACGGGCGCTATCATGACCCGCAAGGACTTGGAGCCCATTGCGGACTTCCTGCGTGATACAAACATCATGGTGCTCTCGGACGAGATATACTCCGAGCTGACCTACGGCAGAAAGCATTTCTCAATAATCGAGCTCGACGGAATGAGAGAAAGAACTATCTACGTAAACGGATTCTCAAAGGCTTATGCCATGACGGGCTGGCGTCTCGGCTACGCGGCGGCTCCCGAACCGATACTCTCTCAGATAGCAAAGATACATCAGTATGGGATAATGTGCAGTCCTTACATAAGCCAGAACGCCGCAGTGGAGGCGCTGACCTCATGCGACGCAGAGGTCGCCAAAATGGTTGACGAGTACAATGTCCGCCGCCGCTATCTCGTGAGCGAATTCAACCGTCTCGGACTGACCTGCTTCAATCCCGAGGGCGCATTTTATGTGTTCCCTTGCATAAAGAGCACAGGGCTTTCAAGTGACGAATTCTGCGAGAGACTGCTCTATGAGGAGAAGGTCGCGGCAGTTCCGGGAAGTGCATTCGGAGCGTCGGGAGAGGGCTATATACGCATATCCTATGCATATTCACTCAAACACCTTATGGAGGCTATGGGCAGGATAGAAAAATTCCTGAAAAAGCTGGAGGCAGAACGAAATGAAGGTTAAAGCTGCGGCGAAAATAAACCTTGCGCTCGATGTTGTGGGAGTTCTCCCGAACGGCTACCACGCGATAAAAAGTGTTTTTCAGACGGTCGGCATTTACGATGAGGTGACTGTCGAGCTGACCGATAGAGGCATCATCGAGCTCACCTGCGATCAGCCAGCGGCGCTTGCTAAGTCCGACCATATTCCCTGCGATGAGCGGAATATCGCCTATAAGGCAGCGCGACTGTTCCTTGATGAGAATCGGCTCAGTACAGGGTGCAGGATACATATCAAAAAGGGCATTCCCTCGCAGGCAGGCATGGGCGGCGGCAGCACCGACGCTGCGGCTGTCCTGTACTGTCTTGGCAGACTCACGGGTAAAAGCATTTCCGCGCCCGAGCGGCTCGGGGCGGACGTTCCGTTCTTCCTCACGGGCTCTGCTGCATACATTGAGGGTATCGGCGAGAGGATAACTCCCCTGCCCGATTATTCGGGCAGGATACTCGTTATTGCGAAGGGGGCTCAGGGGGTCTCGACCGCCGAGGCGTACCGCGCCATAGATGAACTTTCCGAGCCGGTCCACCCTGATGTGAGTGGACTTGTCCGCGCGATGAAGATGGCTCCCGACGAGGCGTACAAGTATTTCGGAAATCTGTTCGAGGAGGCTGTAGAGCTTTCTGAGGTGGAGGACATAAAGAGCTCAATGCTCACGGGCGGAGCGCTTGCAGCTGTGATGACAGGCAGCGGCTCGGCAGTATTCGGGCTTTTCACTGACAAAGCAGCGGCTGAAAAATGCTCCGCGGCGCTTATGGATAGGAGCTATTTTGCCAGTGTATGTGAGACTGTCCGCGACTCATTCACGGAAATCAGATAGTGGAGGAAACGGAAATGAAGCGAATCTTTACGGCTGCTCTTACCGCCGCGCTGCTCTTCCTTCTCACGGGCTGCAAGGACGGAAAGACGGAGGACTTCACCGTCACGGTGCGCAACATCACGGGAGCACAGATATCAGGGATAACGATGTACCCCGAAAACGGAACGATAGACTCGACAAACAGGCTCTCGGAGAATCTCCCGACCGGCAGTGAGGTGAGCATCTCGTTCGGAGCGCTCACCGAGGATGAGATCTCAAAGGGCTTTGCAATAACAGCATATAACGCCGAGGACGGCACGAGCGGTGATCTCAGTCAGCTTCATCTGAAAAACGGCTCTAAGCTGACCCTTTATACCGATGATTGGGGACTCGCCGCCGCCGTCGATATGACTGATGACGAAGTAAACGAGCTCTATGAGCGCGACCACGCAGATTACATCGCGGCTCAGACTGAGGCTGCTTCTGAAAATACTGATAATTAATGTGTCCTCAATAACCACCGTCAGACGGTTATTGCCCTGAAAGGCAAAACAAGCAGACATTAATTAAAAAAGAGGCGATCCACGCCTCTTTTTTGTATGCTTTAAGCTGCTATATCACAACGCGGAAACAAGTTTTTCCTTCGCTGTGATATGCGGAAATCTTACCCTTGTGCATCTTAACGATGCTTTCAGCCATTGAAAGACCTATCCCATAACCGGATCTTTCACTGTTATGAGAGCTGTCTCCGCGGTAAAAACGATCGAAAAAGCGGCTGTGATCGACATTCGCGCCCTCCTTATAGCTATTTGAGACTGTAAGAACTGCCTGTTTTCTCTGCTGCTTCAGCTCCACCTTTACAGTTCCCTCATCATCGCAGTATTTTGCCGCATTGTCAAGCAGGATAGATATCAGCTCGTGAACAGGCTTTTCGCTGCCCTTTATTTTTATGCCGCTCTCGATATCGGTCTCAAGGAATTTTCCCTGCTGCTCTATGACAGGACGAAACGATGAGGCTATCTCGTCAGTTTTGGCGGAGATATCTATATCTTCCTGCACACTCTCCTGAGTCTCAGAGGATTCTTCAAGTCTTGCAAGCGTTATGAGGTCGCTTATAAGACCTGAAAGCCGGTTTACCTGCTTCATTGTGCTTTGCGTCCATTCGGTCTTGCCGTCCATTGCTTCCATTACTTCGGTATTTGCTGAGATTATAGCCAGCGGAGTTTTAAGCTCGTGACCTGCATTTGTAATGAACTGCTTCTGCTTTTCATAATTCTCGATAAACGGCTGAACAGCACGCTTCGAGAAAGCCGATACAAGCAGCACGAAAACCACATAACACGCTATACCTGACAATATAGACATTATGCACAGCGTCCTTACGCGGTACATACGATTTGTAACATCCATGAATACTGCCAGCTTATAATCCGCATTTGTATCTATATCCGTTTCGGAGGAAGATGCATAGCGCTTTTCCTCAACAAGCTGCTCAAGCTCTTCTGCGGTTATAGCCTTTGTTTTATATATATAATAGCTGTCATCGGTTTTAAGCGAACCGCTTGTACTATCGGCAGATGTAAGCTCGCTTACAAGCTGAGCCTCCTCATCGGTCACTGATGAGATATGCTCATAGTCGGTAAGAACGAGCTGTTCATCACTATCGAGAACGACGCTGAAATACCTTGTTTCATAAGGGAGCTCTCTTGTCATATGGAAGCCGAAGTCTCCCTTGCGGTCATCATCAGGCATACGTCCGCTGTTTTCGGCAATAAAGTCCACGATCGACATTGCCTCTGAATAATTTGAATAATAACTCAGACCGTTTACTATGATGAGAACTATCGCCAAGACAAGAAGTATAGCTGCGGAAGCAATAAGTATGAACTTTCTTCTCAGCTTTTTTATCATACGGCATTCTCCTCCGTAAGAACCGAGAGAACATAGCTTCCGCCCTGATCACCCGAAATCGTGATATCGGCATTTATGGAACGAAGCTTGCCTCTGAGGAAGCTGACATACATCCAGACTATTTTTTCATCAGTATTATCGCCATCTCCCCAGACGTGCCCGAAAATATCTGAGGTAGAAAGCTCTTTTCCCTCATTCATCATAAGATACTCCATGAGCTTTGTTTCCTTGCCGGCAAGGCGTATGCTGTTTTCTCGCGAAAGCTCCTGCTCCTCGGTATCGAGCATAACAGAGCCGACCTTCAGCTTCTTTGGCGAATATGCGCCTGCACGTCTTGTCATTGAACGTATCCTTGCAAGCAGCTCGCCCATTGAAAAAGGCTTTGTAAGATAATCATCGGCACCTGCATCAAGACCGGTTATCCTGTCGTCGATCTCCGCCTTTGCAGTAAGCAGCAGAACGGGTGTGTAATCTCCCCGAGCACGTATTCTTCTGAGCGCCTCAACTCCGTCCAGCTTAGGCATCATTATATCGAATATCATCGCGTCATAGGCATTGCTGTGAGCGCTTTCAACAGCGGCAAGTCCGTCGTAAACTGTATCTACAGCATATTTTGAATGTTCAAGTATAGCCGTCAGAGCGCGGGAGAGTTCTTTTTCGTCCTCCGCAAGCAATAGTCTCATATTTACCTCCAAGATCTATTTTCAGCTATCGCTGCTGTTTATCATATCACGGATCGTCTGCATAGATATATCGCATGAAGCCATCTCGTCGGCACATCGCTTGAGCTCTGCAACGATCAGCTCCTGATCCTCTATATTTTTCTTGTATTTCAGCTTGTGCTCGAGGCTCGCCCACGAGTCCATAGCAATAGTTCTAAGCTGTATCTCGATGAAAAATCTTCCCGGAGTGTTTCCTGAAATATCTGTATGCTCAGACTCCATTTCAAGGATCATATGATAGCTTCTGTAGCCATTGGGCTTTGAGTGGCGGACATAATCCTTTTCCTCCACCACGGTACAGTCATGGAACTGCTTTATGTACCTGATATTCGCGTATATATCATCTATAAAAGAGCAGACTATTCTGATGCCTATGCTGTCTCTCATGATCTTCAAGGCAGTATGAGGAGTCTCCGGAGCATTTTTTCTGCGGCACTTTTCCCTCATACTCTCCTCTGACTTCACCCTTGCAATAAGGTGTTCATATATTTTTATTCCTGTTTTTTCATATTCTTCTTTTGTATATAAAGCTATCCTGTTCTGTATATCATTTTTTATTTCTTCGAGGATATCGCCGTAACCGCCGTAAATACTTTCCATAGCCATATCAACATTTCCTTTCAATAGGCTTTTACAATATTATAGCACAAACTCCCGATGAATACAATGCTGCAATGAGTATTTTCATTTCCTTTTCACGGGATTTTTAAAAACCCCCTCAAAAAAACCGGCGGCACGATGAAAACTGCGAAAAATTCTAAAAAAAATCTTTTTTTCGACAAAAGCTATTGACATTTTCAAAATAATGCTGTATAATATACTTGTCGGGTAAAACATCCGGCAGCTGCCAGCCCCTTCTTCTTCCGTTTTCCTTGAAGGGACTGGCGATTTTTTTGACACCATAACTTAATTCGTTTTTAATGTTATTTTCTGAATAATTTGAAAGGAAACCCATAAAAAAATCCTCTGAATCGCTAAAAGCAGCCGATCAGAGGACTTTTTTATCCGGTTTTCTCGATGATGTGGAGCTGAACCTGCTCCCTCAGGGCGTTTCTTCTGAGTTTAGAGCGTATATCCATAACCGCTTTGAATCTCTTTTTGTTTAGGTTGCGATCACTCTCTGTTAAGAGTACATGCTTTAGTCAACTTCCCTTAACGGAAAAAGTGGGTTACCGAGCCTGAAATAATAGGCTCGGTAATTTTCTGCCGCGAATCCGCCAGAGGTGCTCTCAGCAGCCTCCTTTTTTCTCAAGGGAGCTGATCAATAATAGGCTTAAATCTCCTATATATGCATTTTTACAGGTTCACTTTACAACAACCTTTTTGAAAGCCTTTTTGCCCTTGCGGACTATGATCTCGCCGCTAAGAGCTATCTGAGCCTTGGGATCGGTCATTTTCTCGTCGTTGACTGTTATACCGCCCTGCTGAACGAGTCTGCGCGCCTCAGAAACAGACGGCGCAAGTCCTGATTTTACAAGAAGATTGAGCAGTCCTATCGAGCCGTCTGTGAGGTCTGCGGAGTCTATTTCGGCAACGGGCATATTCGCGTCCGAACCACTTCCCCCAAAGAGCGCCTTTGAAGCAGCCTTTGCTTTTTCAGCCTCCTCATCACCGTGAACGAGCTTTGTCAGCTCATACGCAAGAAGTTCCTTAGCAGCATTGAACTGTGCACCCTCCATAGTCTTTTCCATTTCTTCTATCTGCTCAACGGGTACGAATGTGAGCATTTTCAGGCACTTTATAACGTCCGCATCACCGACATTGCGCCAGTACTGATAGAATTCGTATGGCGTGGTCTTTTCAGCGTCGAGCCATACTGCTCCCTTTTCGGTCTTGCCCATTTTCTTTCCCTCGCTGTTCAAAAGCAGCGTAATGGTCATTGCATAAGCGTCCTTCCCGAGCTTACGTCTGATGAGCTCAGTACCTCCGAGCATATTGCTCCACTGGTCGTCGCCGCCAAACTGCATATTGCAGCCGTAGTCCTGAAACAGTCTGTAGAAGTCATAGCTCTGCATTATCATGTAGTTGAATTCGAGGAATGAAAGTCCGCGCTCAAGTCTCTGTTTATAGCATTCAGCTGTGAGCATACGATTGACGCTGAAATGCGCTCCGACATCACGCAGAAGCTCAATGTAGTTCTGCTTCATCAGCCAGTCGGCATTGTTGACTATTATAGCCTTGTCCTCAGAGAAGTCGATAAAGCGGCTCATCTGCTTCTTGAAACAGTCAACATTATGCTGTATTGTCTCGGGAGTCATCATCTTGCGCATATCTGTCTTACCGGAGGGGTCGCCGATCATTGCAGTGCCGCCGCCGATGAGGACGATAGGCTTGTTTCCAGCCATTTGCAGGCGCTTCATAAGGCAAAGCGCCATAAAGTGTCCTACGTGGAGCGAATCCGCTGTAGGGTCAAAACCGATGTAGAACGTAGCCTTTCCGGCGTTTACGAGTTCTTCGATCTCCTTCTCGTCTGTGAGCTGTGCGAGGAGTCCTCTGCGTTTGAGTTCTTCAAAAGTGGTCATAGCTTATTTCTCCTTTATTATCTTCTGTAAGCTTTACTATCTTATCTTTGTGAGATAGTATTAGCCTGCGTTTCCATTCATTGATATATGTTTCATTTGAATATATCCAGTCGTCTATCTTGTCAGAGCCCTCGAGCCATTCCTCCGGATAGGGAACTGTGTCTCCGTGGATATTGTATTTCTCGTCTGCATAGTCATGTATACCAGAGGAAAAAATATCTGCCCATTTTTCCTCTCCGTCAGCTTTCAGGTATTCAGCGATCCTTTCAAGCTTTCCCTTTTCAAAAGAGCCGCTTTCGTAATACTTCCATACTCCGCTCCGCTCGCTCATACCCTGCCAGCCGTCTATCTCCATGAACATGAAGGCAAAGTCGGGAATGTCCTGATACGTCGTATCACGGTATATATAATAGAAAAACATACCGATGAAGTATTCCGTTTCATAAAGCTTTTCCGGCGCTGTCTCCGAGTAGATGTTCAGCAGCTCCTCAATAGACCTATAAGTCATATGGTACTTCCTTTCCTGCTGCAAAAAATAAGCAATGAAACCGTATTACGCATTAAAATGTTGACCCCACAATCCCGAATCCTGCATAAAACAGAAATCCCCGTACAGCCCAAACTGTACGAGGACGAAATTACTCGTGGTACCACCCCGGTTCGCCGGACATTTTACCCGACCTCATTTAGCTGTAACGGGCTTACCCGACTACGCCTACTGTTAGTTCAGCGCAGCAGCTCCCGGAAGTAAGTCTCCGCACGCCCTTACCGCCTTACACCGACCGGCAGCTCTCTGAACAGGGAAATGTACGGGTTTAGTCCGTTCATCGTTTTTCTTATAATACCATACTGTGCGGCACTTGTCAAGTACCATTAATAATTAACATAAAAAAATAACTCCATGAGTATTGACTTTCTATATCATATAGTGTATAATATTATAAGTCGGTTGCTGATGTGGCACAGTAGGTAGCGCAACGCCTTGGTAAGGCGTAGGTCGTCGGTTCAAGTCCGATCATCAGCTCCAGTCTATATGACGGTAAATAGGCACTTTCTCAGTTTGAGGGAGTGCTTATTTATTTTGTCAGAATAGGGTTTGTGCATTATTTGTTCATTATGTCATAAAAAATGGAGCAGGCGGTCAAGCCTGCTCCTAATTATATGTGCTGTCTGGGAGGGTGAAAAAAGTGCAACTTTTCCCCAACTCTTTCCGCACCGCCTTAAAATGTGAACTTTCTCCGAATTATAGGCTTTTGTCTGCCGTTAACAATATCGGTTATATCATATTTTTTTACAACTGTTTGCCTACTATTTGACTACCGTTTACTAACCGCTTTTCTGGCGCTTTTTTAAGAGACTTTTTACTTCTTTCATTACTGTAACTACTTCATCATCATGGTTTTGTGCTGCTTTCTCAATTTGCTTTTCAAGGGAACGTGTTACTCTTTCAATCTCATGCTCTTTGACCTTTGATATACCATTTGTCTTGCTTATAGC
Organism: uncultured Ruminococcus sp.; assembly: GCA_937910385.1. GTDB lineage: Bacteria > Bacillota > Clostridia > Oscillospirales > Ruminococcaceae > Ruminococcus. Next base: position 21,286 of record CALEPT010000151.1, read on the forward strand.
AAGAGGCATATTGCCCCACTCTCCCTCGTAATCCTCAGATACTTGTCCGTAAGCGTTGTAGATGATCTCCTTAGCCTTGTTTGGCGTAAGACCACCTGCTCCGCTACAAACATTAAGTAGTTTGTAAATATCGTCAGGATTAGTGACTTTTGGCTCTTTGAAGAATACTTCAACATATTTGAAGTTATAAGCGTTGAGGAGTTTATTGTTAATTATCCATGCAAGGCTCAGTCGTTCCGGCTGAAATACCTGTTTTTCTGTGACTTTCTGAGCTGTAAGAGCTGTCGTCCTGTTGAAGTCTGTAGTATATCCTACGTAAAGGTCTGGGAGCTGAAATGCGGATTGGACTTTCTTTCGGTTGTTTACCATGTATTCTTGGAATAGTTCGTCTTTCTGTAAGACGTTCGCTATATCCTTGATTTCTACCTGTGGGCTTTCCTTTGCGTCGAAGTCCACACGCCCGTCTGCTCCCTCTGTTTCAAGCAGGAGGAATGCGTGTTGTCCGGCTTCTCCCTTGATGTCGTCCATGTAAGTCTGCAACTTTGCGAAACTATCCTCCGTCAGAGTACCGCCTTTGACGATAATCATAAGGGGAGTGTGCCTGCCGTTCTCGAAGTAGTTGTTATTGAGCTTTTCAGCTTTGCGGCTGCCGTCTACGCCTAATATCTGTCCTACCCAACGAACTTCTCCGTAAGGCTCTGTACCTATCGCAAATTCGAGTATCTCGTTTGCTTGGTACTGTATATCGAGCGTTTCGCTCTCATCTATGTAATTGCCACTCCGTATGTCCATTATACGAGGGTCGCCAAACTCCTTGAAATATACGGTCTTTCCGCCGATAGTCTGCTTGTACTTGCGGAATTTCCGCTTTCTCTGGACTACTTCTCCGTCGTGATAATACTCTGTCTCGATGTAAGGCATAAGAGGCCTTGTTTTCCTGACGCTTTCCGTCTCGTTTATGAATTCAATCTGCTCGACTTCTCCTGCGAAGTTCCTTATAACCTCAATATAACCTATTCCGTAGGTTTCCCTTGCTTCTATAAGGTCCTCGAACAGCTCTTTTGTGTCTTGCTCCGTCGTGAGCAGCTCCACGATTTTCTCAGCTTTCTCAAACTCTTCCGACATTTCGTCGGTTTCGTCAACATCTTCCTTGTACCTAACTCCTATACCGAATCCTGCTATGTTGTTCTTATAGGCTCTTATGCACTGAGGGAGAATATCGCTGTTGCCTACGAGAACTTTATAACCTCTGAGGTCCGTAGGCGGCTCTATCCAATCGGTGTTGTATGCCTCGTCATTGCTGATCTGGGTAACTGTTTCAGCTTTCTGTATCTGAGATGTTCTACCTTTGATTATCCTTGTGGTTACATTCGGCTTTTTCTTGCTCATGCTCTATTTCCGCCTCTTTTCATTAGACGGTATCATGTGAACTTATAACACTGTTGAAAATACTCGTTATACGGGAAATATAGGGCTTTTCAACGATCATGTCAGCTCCGTTCTCTCCTACAGTAAAAAACTTGCTGAAATATTCGCCACCCTGTTTTCGTTCAAGATCACTGCGGACTGCTTTTATAGTATCATTCATTTGTATCAAAGCCTCTGCTGCCGTTTTATATGCCTTAGCAAGCACTTTCAACTCCATGACCTTGTTATCCCACTCAGGGCGGAGTTTGTTGCATATCTCGTCCCATTCGCTCTGTATAGCTCCGTCGGGAAAGACAGGAAGTGCCTCAGCTCTTTGAAGCATATCAAGTAAATGCTCTTTTGTAGCCTTGTTTTCGTTCCGGCGATTCGACAGTTCAATAGTTCTGTTTGTGTCCGCCTCCTCTGTCGCCTTATCCAATGCCTTTTCAACCTCCGCCGTTTCTGCGTCTACCTCTGATATTTTCACTCTTATGAGCTTTACCCTATCGTCCCATATTTCCTGATACTTGTTCAAGCCTGCTAAAAGCTCCTGCTGATCTGTAGGAGCAGGCGGTGTATATGTAGCGGCGTTATACACTGTCTGTAATGCTTCAAGCTCTGACTTTGCCCGACGCTCTTTCTTTTCAGCCTCGACGAGCTTTACAGCGTCGTCGGCTGCCGCCTCCTTTTCGTTCATAATTTCGGCTATTTCCTTTTCTTTCGCCTTGATAGCTCTTTCAATATCTGCCACTTTATTGTTAGTTGTTTTGTTCTTTGTCATTGTGAATTCCTTTCCGGGCGTATGCCCCATTATTTTGTGGTTGTATTTTTAATTGATTTCATAACGATTTTCGCAACGTCGTTAAGAATCTTGTCAATATCAGCCTGTGTTTTGTCTCTGTAGTAATCGTCGGCTACCTTGATGTGCGTATTTCCGTTGTAATAGTCCTTGACTATATTTCCGTTATTCTCCATATTTACCGCCTCCGTCAATTATAGTGTTGATTGCCGTGTAGAATCCTCTTTCAAATGCGGCTTTCTGTGCCGCTCTCTGAAACTTGTTCAAAAGCTCCTCAAAGTTGTCTTTGTCCTCATGGCTGCTTGTCTCGAGCTGCTTATACAGTTTGTTAAGCTCCGGCGTATCAAACCCACTCCTGCTATCGGGAGAGTTTAAAGCATGATCGAATAAAATTTCAATGTTTTTGTTCATTTTCAACAATCCTTTCGCTTAATATCGCTGTTAGTTTGTGGGGTATAATTACTTATGAGGATATTCACTACTCCTCAAGATGATTATATCACAACCAGAACAGCAATTCAGCACATTCCCCAAAATGCAACAGAGAATTGAGCAAATGACGCAAAAAGGGGCAGTTTTCAAGTATATCAAAGAATTGTTTGACACTTCATAACAGCAGCGGTATAATATACCGTAGAGGCAACTTTTTTATATTTGCCCCTCACAGGAACTAAAACAATTTAGCCTGCTCCGACGCCCACAAAAACACCTTTATTTGCCCCGTGTCGTTTGAGAGTATAAGTTCATTGCTATACTCTCAGACAGGGAACAGTGCTTAATCTGACGCATAGGAGCAGGCATATCAAGGCTAATAATTATCCCTCTTTCAGTTTCCCGAAAGCGGCTACATAATTCTGCTGATTTATGGTCTCGACGTTGCTGTTTGCATACTTCATAGCCTCTTCCGGGACAACGGGCTTGATAGCGGTTATTTTACCGTTTACCTTGTCCCTTTCGGCTATAAAGAAGTTCTTGTTTTTACTGTAATACAAAGCCGTATCGTTCATGATCTCATCACTCTTGCATATAAGCAGCGACGTATCAAGATCATATATTACTCCGTCAACGATATAGCCTGTCAAGGTTTTCTTTTTCATGTTCACCTCCGATATTACATATTTGTCAGCATATCTTCGTAGCTCTGCTGATCTTGTGCTCCGTCTTGCTGTTCAGATAAGGTGACGGTTTGGGTATTATCTGCCGTTGATGAAGCTATCGAACCCCAATAGTCAGGCTCAGAGGGATTGAATTGCGTATCGTTTTCCCAACCTCTGAATCCTGTGGAGGGTTTGAAGTCCCTCCAATCATCGGCTGATTGTCCGTTATTATTACCTCCTACTCTGTTGAATTCCTCTTCTACCCTATCAGCTACCCAACTTAAAATAGCTCTGTAGTCGTCCTTGTACTTCTTTCCGCTACTGCCCTTGTAATTATCAAGGACTTCTATCATTCGCTTGACCTTTGGCTCTCCGTATTTATCAAGGAGCTTTTTGTAATCCTCCTCTGTCATTGATACAAATTCAGCATATTTGATTTTTTCAACTTTGGGTTGTTTGGTATGTCTGTTTTTATTATTACCTGAATCCGTAAGGTCGGTCAAATTTAAGGGCAACAAAAAAGAGAACAATTCGA
>CALEPT010000152.1 GCA_937910385.1 uncultured Ruminococcus sp.
AGCATATTCTGCTGCACGAAATGGGGCATGGATTCGGATTTCCGGATTACTATGGCGGTATCGGTGAATCGGATGGTATCCCGCCCGGAGATTTCCCCGGCGGTGAAGGGTCCGTTATGGAAGCGGGCAGAGCATTCCAGATCACGACCTTTGATACTTGGTTTGCACGTTATGCGTGGAGTAAGCTCTCCGCACAGGAAGGCAGGTTCGACCTGAGTACTGTCGCTGTTCCTGAACCGACAGAGCCTTCCACAGAACCGACGACACAGCCTTATGAGGAACCTGCAAGCGGCTACTATATGGGTGATATCAATAACAATGGTCAGGTAGACGTTGCTGATGTGGTGCTTTTGCAAAAATGGCTGCTGGCTGTTCCGGATACATACCTGCCGAACTGGAAAGCTGGGGATTTGTATAAAGATAACAGGCTGGATGTGTTTGACTTATGCCTGCTGAAGCGCTTGCTCATATCCGGAGAAACACCTGAATGGGTAAGTGATAATGATGAACCGCAGGTACAGGGCGAATTTATCACCGCCAATATGGCAAAGCACGGCGCATCTCTCCCGACACAGGGCGACGCAAAGCTTGTTGTATTCTATGTGGATTTCCCGGACTGCCGCTATGACTATGAGCCTACATTTGACGAGCTGAATCAGATCTCCTTCGGCGGAGCGAATGAAGCAAGCAGCTGCTATCCCTTTGAAAGCTTTCCGGCATTTTACGGACGTGCTTCAAAGGGCAGTATGAATTTCACAGGACAGGTGTTCCGCTATACCACGAAGGAAAATCAGTCGGCTTACGACACGGATAAAGTCAAAATTGCTGAAGAGTGTTATGAGGCATTCAAGGATCAGGTGGATTTCTCGCAGTTTGACGGCAATGGGGACGGCAGAATTGATGCAACACTCTTTACCACTCCCACAAAGGCGGGAGATGATAACTGGTGGCCGTGTGCAGGTGCATTCGGTGATCCGGATTACCGTGTGGACGGTGTCGGCATCGGACACATTATCACCGGCAACGCACAGATCGAGGGGACTGATAATTATGTGAACTATATCAGTTCGTACTGCCATGAGCTTGGTCACTGCACAGGTCTGCCGGACTATTACCTCTTCACAAATCTCAGCGACAGTGAAGGGATGCACGGCACTGCCGGCATCGAGCTGATGGATACCGACGCAGGCTCGGATTTTGGAGCATTTTCAAAGCTGATGGAGGGATGGTATACGCAGGAACAGGTGCAGGTATGGTATCCCGAACAGGGTACAAAAACCTTTACACTCAACAATGCACAGACAAATGCAGGAAACTGCCTTATTATTCCCAACGGACAGCTTGCCGATGATTACTTCTCGGAATATTTTATCGTGGAGTATGCTACAAAGGACGGCAACAACAGCGGTATCGGCAGAAAAACAGCGTGGTGGCAGACCGCAGGCAAGGGCGTTCGCATCTATCACATCGATGCAACGACCGAGTACGGCTGGAACACCTATTTCCGCTATGCAAGCGGCAGCGAGTTCACCAATCAGGATCAGGGCAGACGGCTTATTCGAATCATAGACGATACCGACACGGATAATTTCTATCATACAGGCGATACTGTTACCGGCAGCATTTCCGGTTTCCATTGGTATGATGCAAATGGCGGTCAGACCGTTGCCCCCGGATTTTCCATTGAGATAGGCGAGTCAGCGAATGACGCTTACACCGTTACGGTCAGAAAATAATTTGCTTTTCTTCTCTCTATCTGGTGGGTCAGAGAGCTGAAATATTGAGATTCCTTGGGTTATGGGACAAATCAGAACCTCCGTAGTTAGCTGCGGAGGTTTTTGGTTCGCTGTTGAAAAAAGCACAGATTTTCTTCCTTTTATCCGTCCCGCCGGGTTCGTTTGGGCACAGAAAAAGTATGATTTCCTCTGAGACTTTGCTAAAGTTCTTTATGAAAAATACTGATAATCTAAAGCTGTCAACTTCTCACAACTCACAACAATTCCGATCACTTAGATATCTGTAAATGCAAATAAAAAGGGGCTATGGTATTGTCACAGCCCCGTTTTTTCACACACTCACTTCCGTCCCATCCTTGAAAACAAACACCATCGTATCCTTGTCAATTACGGTCACGCTTTTCACAGTATTCAGCCAGAGGTTCTCGGAAAACTCAGTAATCGGCGCATCCGCATACCGCAGGGTATCCAGAAATCGTTCGATTGCCGCTCTTTTGGCAAGTATTTCGATCAGCTCTGCATTGACCTTATCCAGCTTGACTTTTGCCTTATCATGGCGGTCTACAAGTGCCTGCCTTTTTCGGCTGTACTCGTCCTGATCCTGCACACGGCTCATATTTTCACGGATCAGGTCTTCGAGCAGTTTGG
>CALEPT010000153.1 GCA_937910385.1 uncultured Ruminococcus sp.
CCGAGATCTAACGAGCCATTACTGTTTGCATCTCCATATACGGCATTAAAAAGATCAATAATATTTGTAGCATTGTTTTGAGTAAATTCAGGCCACGCAAAATCAGGTCTGATACCTGTATGTTCAAATATGCTTTCAGCGAGAGCAACGTGTTCTTCAATACTCAAATCCGTATTTGGTTTTAGCTGAATAATGCTGCCGTCTATATCAGAGGAAATGATATTAACAGTACAATCAATAAAGTTTTCTTCGGAAATGAAGGAATCAAGCTTTTCCAGATAGCTTATATCGTATGTTGTAAGGTAGTTTGTTTCTCCGTATGCCTGCTCTCTTAGTTCTGAAATAGTAAAGCTGCTTATCAAATCATCAGATTTTAACAGTTCACAGAGCTTTCGTGCTTCGTCAAGAGATACAACAGAGCCTTTTGCAAACGTACCCGCAGTCCCGTCATATCCAATAGAATAGTTTGTTGAGTTCTGAGCATTATATGAGTCCAGATATTCCCTTAGATCATCAAGCGTTTTTCCGTCAGCGATATTGAAGCGGATATAATTGTCGATAACAATTTCTTTTATAACTTCAAGACCGTTATTTTTTATATAGATATTGTCGTATTTATCATATATTCCTAAATCATTATAATCAAGGAACTGACAGTCCTGTGGATTTAATTGAATAAAGTCTTTCATGTGCTCGGTGTAACTGTCACTCGAGCCGTTATATGATCCTACTATCGCATTAGAAGGCAGAGCTGAAACGGCATTTGCAGATAAAACCAGCGCTGTTAAAAGCGATGTAAAAATAATTTTGCCTTTCATAAATATTCCTCCTTTCAGAGAAGAGAGAAGTCGGTTTATTCTTACAATTATTGTACCACATTGCGGCGTTGAAGTCAATTAGCGACTCCAACAAAAACAGGGGGGGTAATTTGAAAAACTTATGCAGAACTAACAAACCAAAATCTCCCCTGAGATTAAGAACTTATGCGAAGTCGAACATACTCGCAGGGTCGAACGTATATGAGCTTGTCAGGAACATCAGCAAAGTTGCGATTAGGGCGACAGCCGCGATAACGCAAAAGACCGCCGCGCCCTCAATACCGTAATAGAGCGATTTTTTGTATATGCACGACCTCTCGGGACATTCGGGGTCATACAGGACTGTGAACGTGCGTCCTTCTTTCCAGAACATTCTGTTGTAGCCGAGCTCGCAGTCGTGGTCTTTGCCGTCCACGCTGTAGCGTATCACTGCGGAGACCTGGCGTGCAGAGACGGTAGTACCCGTCATTACGCCCTCTGTGCGCAGTCCCGTGCGGTGGAGTCTTACCACGGGTATAACGGCACGGACAGAGGCTGTCGCTGCTGCGAGCGCCGCTCCGTTTATCAGTACGGCAATGGCGATGAATACGTCGAATACAAACCACAGCAGCAGGAAAAGCAATCCGAGCGCGATGCCGATGAGAACAGCGCGAATGAGCCTCTGCAAGAGTGTGAGCTTCCGTTTCATACCAGCCATCTCAGTGCAAACACGACCGCCATTGCAACGAGCGCGGCGGCGATAGCGATGTTCTTGTTGAGCTGTTCCTCATACTCAAACCGTGAGGGAGCTTTGGGGTCGCATACTATAAGGTGGGTGGAGCCGATCTTCAGCGGCTGGACGAATCCCGCTCTGTCCTCGCATTCAAGCTCTTTGCCGTCTATTGTATAGCGCAGTGTGTGGACGTAGGAATCGGTCTTGCGTGCAGTTTTTACAATATATGTAAAGAAGACAATGGTGCGGTGTTTGGTCTCGTTTACCGCCGTGACCTCCGCCAGTGCAGTAACTCCGCGCCTTTTTAGAAAGAGCAGATTTGCAAGGTAGACCCCGCCGCACAGAGCTATGGTTATGCCTATTATTGCAAGAATAGTGTCTCTCATAGTATCACCTCGATAGGAATTATAGCATATTGCCGCATAAAAATCAAGTAT
>CALEPT010000154.1 GCA_937910385.1 uncultured Ruminococcus sp.
CAGGGCTATGCACTTTTTCGAGCCCCTTTTATGCACTTTCTACTTGACAAACACAGTGTTAAGCTATGGGAAACAGCTTTCAAGCATAAGAAAAATACATTTGCAGCATAATTATTTTGGAAATCAAATTGCTTTTGTTAATAAGCTGATTGAAAAATCTGAAAACTGGACCAACAGATATATTAGCGTATTATTTCTTGATTTAGCTGAACACTTCTTAAAGCTTCGCTTTGAACAAACTGAAAATAAACATGGTTCTATTAGTTACATATATGGAGAGATGCCTTATTCAGAAGAATTATGTGTATTTAGACAGATAGTATGGCAAGAACTTGTCAAACTATCTGATGATATTTCTAATTCTGACAGAATACTTGACGTTATTATACATTATGGAGACGGTATACAAGATAATAACAAAGACTTTCTAAAGATGGATTTGCCATATATTGCTAAAATGCTTTACTCTTTATATAGTTGTAATAGCACTCAAGCTATTATTGGTGTTGAACATGTTCAAATGATATGCAATGCATTCAATTATGCCTCCTTCGAATTAGATCAATTTTATAAAACCGAAAAATATCAATTATATCACCTGCTTGATGATAGACATACAGAGGTTAAGGGGTGGGAAGAAAGAAAAAGTCATAAGGAAGACTGCATAAGAGATTATATTTGCAATAGTCCTGAAACAGCATTGATCAGCATTATCGATTTAGGTTATGATTTGAAGCGAATTGGTAAACTCGAATACAAAGTTGAAGAAAGTATCGGTATGGCATTTAACTGTGCATATAATGATAAGGACGTATTTCTTAAAGCTGTTAAGTATTATTTGACGAAATGGGACTTTAATGACGTTCTTTATCCGCCAGTCATCGTTTCAGAATTATTTAATTATCTGGACGATGAAGCTGTAAGAGAAATAATAATATTAGCAAATGATGTAATTATTAATAATTGGGAATTTGCATATTATTATGAACTGCCTGAAGAACTAATAGACGCAGAAAAATGCAACGAACTACTATACTTTTTTACTGAGAAATCCGATTCCTATATAATGTCATCACCATTAAGAAGATTAGAGTTCCTTTCAAAATATGAGAAGTGTGATCGTGATATCTATATTAAAGCGTGCGAGATAATTCTAAAAAAGCGAGACTATTCTCATTATATTATACATTTATACTTTGATTTATTATTTAATGAGTATAATATAAAACCAGATGAGTTGGTATCAAAATTTGGAAATAATATAGAATTGCTTTCTTCAATTTATCTTGAGATGTTTTTTCAAAACGGATTTGATTATTCTGGAAAGTATTTAGTTGCGATCATTCAAGCATATCCGCCAATGCTCGACAAGTATATGTTATGCTATAAAGAGAATAGACAAATATTATCTTATAACATGTTGGAAAGACTTGCTTTCCTAGTAAATCTTGATAATTATATTGAAGTATTTGACAGGATAATGGACAGTCTTCTTGAGATTCCCTTTATTTCTATGACCATTTCTTCACTGTTCGATAATCATTATAATTCAAAAGATACGATATTTACAGATAAAATTGTTTTATGGATGAAGCATTATATTGAATTATATTACGCAGATATAGAAAAAATGAGGTTAATATTTGAAATCAATGCTTATATTGAGCTTAAATCAAGAGTAGATGTGATTATATACTATTTGTCAATAAACAACGACTTCGCAGCTTTCAAAAAACTATATTTATTTCCGACTTCATGTTCGTGGATCGGAAGTGAGTTACCGTTAATTCAGTCTAAGATTGATTTCCTTACAGAATTAAAAAGACAATTAACAGAAGTATCCTATCTACAACACAAAGCATATATTAATGAACTAATCGAAGAGACAGAAAAATATAAAGAAAGGACCGAGATTGAGGAAATGTTGGAAAGTAAGTGATAAAATACGTTTCATATAAAATTTCAGAAGTGATAGCAATGATCAACATAGCAATACTTGTCGGCAGTATGATAAAAAAATGGCAATACAGCTCGTCTGGCGCAGAGCTTTGCGGAAGATGCAGCGGAGAACAATAATGTGGAGATGGTGTCGGTTACCGACTATAATGTGAATAACTGCATAGGCTGCAACAGTTGTTTCACGCGCGAAGGCAATAAATGTTTCCAGAATGATGACATTGTGCATATATATGAGAAGCTAAGGAATGCGGATATCGTTGCCATTGCCTCACCTGAGTACTTCTATGAGATAAAGAATTCATTAACAATCCCGAAAACAGTCACCTAAAGACCGCTTTCGGGATCATTTCTTTTATTTAGTTTGCAGAAACTCCTTTAGCAGGAATGCGCAGAAATACGGGAATGAATATACATCGTCCGAATAACCGACATTACCATTGAACAGCTTAACTCCGAATTTAATATCAGTATATTTGTCGGAGTTTATCAGCGTTTTAAGGGACTTCGCTCTGCCATTTTCTGCCTTGACTTCAACAGGCACAAGCGAATCTTTAGTACGCATGAAGAAATCCTGCTCAAGTGTGGAATCCTCACGGCGATAGTAATAGAGGTCGCAGCTACTTTTAACAAGAGCCTCCCCTACGATGTTTTCATAGAGAGCACCTTTATATACACCAAGGTTTTTGTTTGCACGGAGGTCGTCCTGTGCTTCATCATCAAGCATTGCCACAAGCAGACCGCTGTCTGCAAAATATAGCTTGAACTTATCCTCATCGTAGTTGCCCTTTAATGGCAACTCAGGAAAGTTGAGACAGTAACAGGGATTGACGATGCCAGCATCAACGAGCCAGTCTATACAGCCGCGGTAATCGCGAAAACGAGCTCCAGAGGCTACCTTTGAGATCTGAAACTTCTTGTTCTCCTTTGCAAGCTGCGGAGCGATTCGATTGAACACGTTAAGAATACGAGTCTGGTCAACGCCTTCAGCGTATTTGCGAATATCTTCCTTGTAGTCCGCGAGAAGCTGTCTCTGCGTATCAAGGGAGCCTTCAAATGTGCCGTTTTCGATATACTGCGAAACCACCGCAGGCATACCGCCAAGCACACAGAAGTCGAGGAATAGCGAGCGGCAAACTGTGAGCTCCAGCTCACTGAACGGCTTCTGCTCTATCATGTGGCTGAACAGGTTTTCGCGGAATGAATCGTCATAACCTTTCGCCCAGAGAAACTCCTCAAAATCAAGCGAGCACATGGTATAGTCCTTTTTGTAACCAACACTGTTGCTCTCGATTTTTCGGTAATTGATACCGAGCATTGAGCCGCTGCATATAACATCGAAACGGCCGTCCTGCTTAAAGAATTTGAGACTTGTGGCAATATCGGGAAAGCTCTGTATTTCGTCAAAGAATATAAGCGTTTTACCGTCAATGAATTTCTTGGACGGATCAATGAGCGAAATGTTTTTTATAATATCGTCGGTCTTATATCCGTCAGAAGTGATCATCGTGTATTTTGGCTCTTCAACAAAGTTTATTTCAATAAAGCTGTCATAATTGTCAGCGGCAAAGTGCCTTATGGATTCCGTCTTGCCGACCTGACGTGAGCCTTTTACTATAAGTGGCTTCCTGTCCTGTTCGGATTTCCAATCAGTGAGAAACTTGTCTATTTTACGCGGTATATACATATACACTGCACCTCCTGTCCTCTCTATGATACAATAAACAGAGCCAAAAGTCAAGTGCTATTGCACGTTTTTATAGCCAATAAACAACCAGGTCTCACAAAATCATAGTGAATAATTCTTGTATCGACACATTTTTTATAAATAAATAGACCGCAGGGCAAACTGCGGTCTTTTCAAAATATAGTTAGTTGAAACAATGATATAGTGTCCTATAATACGAATAATAATCCTGATCGTCAGATAGTCCTGATACCTGTCCGTCGCCTGCTTCGAGTATTCTCCATGAGCCATCATCAAGCTCAGCGTAATCAATTGTATAATAAGGACTACCAAGGTTCTTGTATTTTTCAATCAAATCCTGAGGAGGCAATGGAGCATAATTGCCTTGGCCGGAGTTTCGGCTGATCGTAGCTACTTCACCATTTATATAGAACACCCTGTACTCGTTAGTCCTATCACCATACCTTTTTAGTGATAGATACTCTTTTACGCAAATGCCGCCTGTATAAAGATCGCCTCTGTAATTGTAAAACTTTTCCATTTGCTCATCAAATGCCTGTTGAGTAACACTCTCATCAAAGTACTTTGGAAATGAAGTTCCTTTTACAGACTTAACGTAATCCTTGATCATAAAACGCTTGAATGTCTTTTTCAGTTCTTCAACATCCAGATTATTGCCGTCAGGGAAAACGATCATTTTGGCTGTGTCAGAAACAATCTCAGGGTAAACATTGGGAAAAATATGGAAGTGCTCATACTCACTCGGAGATGCTATAAGCTTTATACCCTTAAAAGACACAGATTATACAATTTGTTTTCACATCAGAATTGTCCCGATCTTAAACCAAGTATCCCAAATTTGTAAAATCTAAGATTATTTCATCAGTTGGTTCGCAACTTTCAAGTATAAGACGAATAATATACGCTATATTTATTATTTCAGTTTTTTATCCATAATACGATTCCAGTTCAGGCTCTTTTAATGAATAGTAGATAACCTTATCGCACTCCGTACTGATGCCTATGGATTTAGCATCACTTTAATCAAAATGATATTTGTGATAATAATACATCATAGTAGATCGCTTCATACTGTGCTTCATCAAAGATAAGATCTCGGTGAGGAACGAAATGAATGACCACTCTTATGACGATCCTGTCCTGCTATCGACCTGACTTTTCAGCTATCGTATTCATTGTCGTTGAAGCGGAATTTTTCAGAGAAAATAAATCCTGTGCTTTCAAGATAGTCAAGCGAGTGATCGGGATCAGCAAATCTCGTGAGACCGGTTTTAAGCCTGCGAAAGCCGAATTTCTCGTATAGCGCCACGCTTCTTGGGTGAGTGTAAAGTGTGACCGTACATCCCTTCACCTGTTCAAGCAGAGACTCGATTATGCGGCGTCCTATCCCCTGTCCGTGATAGTCCTCGTTTACGGCAATATTGTACATTGCCGCCTGACATATACCGTCAGATATCACACGCCCGCAGCCGATCAGTTTTTCACCGTCATATGCAAAGGCTACTGCATAACTGTTAAGAAAGACCTGCTTTTGCGTATCGGTATCCAATTGACTAAGACCAAAGTAATTGAGAAGACCGGCGACTGATGCCCAATCTATATTTTCCTTTGTAGTCTTGATCGTTATCGACATAATTAGCCTCCAAACACATAAATGATATTGCCTTATTAATAAAGTATAATCGGCAGAGCAATTGAATTATACACCTTTTGCCGATATCTGTCAAGCCGCAAGCATTCTAAGCACTTGTCGTCAGTATATCAAAACACTTATATACTCTGTATTTTTTTGCGTTTTTTATAATAGCGTTGAAAATTTTTCGTCTGAAATTGTTATACTGAAAGAGCAGTCGACAAACGCCAAAAATCTGATAAAATATAAATGATAAAACCAGACCTGCAAATAAAAGTCACCCCCTATGACAAGAAGTACACTCCCAATGCAGTTGACCGCTGAATAGTGAAAGGCAGTCTCCGCTCGGTAATAGTGCAGACAGGACTCATAACCTGCCGCGAATGGCTCATAGATTTCTACTGCAATGTTGTATGTAAGAACTCTGCTGTCAGTGATTTATATTTGCTACTATTAAAAACTAATCATAAAACTCGCCGAAGTTTTCATTAGATTTTTCTCGGAGCTATTGACTATTTTATGTTAGATGTGGTATAATAATGAAAAGTAGCTGCAAAACTCGCTCAAGTATTCAATGAGGTGATAAAATGGAGATCCAAAGAGACAGATATCTGCAGCAGATAAAAGGTTTTATGTGGGACGGACAGGTAAAAGTCATCACGGGTATCCGCCGATGCGGAAAGTCATATCTGCTGAATGTACTGTTCAGAAACTATCTTCTTGAAAACGGCGTTGCGGCCGAAAACATAATTTCTGTCGGACTTGATCTGACAAAAGATATAAAATACCGTGACCCTCTTGCATTGGCTGAATATGTCCGCAGTAGGACTGAGGGGCAGCAGGAACAGTATTATCTTTTCGTTGATGAGATACAGATGTCCGACGAGGTGAAGAATCCCTACAACCCCGACGGGAAAAAGATCACATTTTACGATGCATTGAATGACATGCGTTCGATCTCAAATCTTGATGTATATGTGACAGGCAGTAACTCAAAGATGCTTTCTAAGGATATCCTGACCGAATTCCGCGGGCGCAGTGACGAGATACACGTTCACCCGTTGAGTTTTTCGGAATATTACTCTGCTGTCGGCGGAGATAAGGAGGATGCATTTGAAGAATACGCTTTTTACGGCGGTATGCCATTGATTTTGTCACGTCCTGATGATACCGCAAAAGCGAATTACCTGACCTCTCTGTTTTCTGAAGTATACCTCAAAGACATAGTAGAACGAAAGAAAGTTGGTCGGGAAGATGTTCTGAGTCTGCTTCTTGACCTGCTTTGTTCATCAGTGGGTTCACTCACAAATCCGAAGAAGATAGCTGATACTCTCCGCTCGAAAACAGGTGAAAATACATCACAGAATACGATCTCTTCCTATATCGCACATCTGGAGGATGCTTTTCTTTTCAGTGAAGCCAAGCGTTATGATGTAAAGGGACGCAAATATTTTGAGTATCCCTATAAGTATTACTGCGAGGACATAGGTCTTAGGAGTGCTCGTATCGGTTTTCGTCAGCAGGAAATGACTCATATTATGGAAAATATCATATATAATGAGCTTATCATTCGTGGATTTTCTGTTGATGTAGGCGTAGTCTTCTCAAATGAAAAAAATTCAGGTGGCAGTTATTCAAAAGTGCCTCGTGAGATAGATTTCATCGCTTCAAAAGGCGGAAAAAAAGTTTATATACAGTCGGCATTTGCACTCCCCGACGAAGAAAAGAGCAAACAGGAACTGCGTCCTTTCGCCCTTACAGGTGACTCATTTCCTAAGATGATAGTTAGAAGGGATATCCGTAAAAAGTGGTATGATGATAACGGTGTGCTTAATGTTGGACTTACGGAATTTCTGCTGAATGATGTTTCAATTTGAATCTTGTTATTACTGCGGTGACGGATATAACAGCGTGAAGAAGGTCGATAAGCACCCTGTTCAACGAAGTCAACGGCAGGAGCTTCAGGGAGAATGCTGATAACAGAAGTGTTGATTATGTGTGAAGCGGGATTCTGTATTTTAGTTCACGATCTGTAAACCCAAAGGTTCAAACCATATAACCGATTGGAAC
>CALEPT010000155.1 GCA_937910385.1 uncultured Ruminococcus sp.
GCCCGAAAGCGTGGTCTTGCCAAGGCCGGGCGGTCCGTACAGCAGAACATGGTCGAGCGGCTCGCTTCTGCGCTTTGCAGCCTCGATGTATATAGCGAGGTTCTCCTTGACCTTGTCCTGACCGATGTACTCGTGGAAGGTCTGAGGGCGCAGACCGACCTCAATATCGCTGTCCTCCTGAATATTCTCGGGGGAAATTATTCTCGGAGCGAACTCCATGTCCTCTGTCTGTATCAAATAAACACCCACCTAAAAGTTATTGGTATTATTCGTGGCTGCTGCCGCAGCCTCCTGTAAGAGCTGTCTGCTCACGTCAGTAAATCCGGATCCGTTGGCGCAGCCGATACCGAAAATTTATAGCTTATTTCTCAAAGTATCTCTTCTTGCGGACATAGAACGGGTCTACTGTGTCGGCAGCCTTTCTGCCCATGTCCTGCTCGTAGCTGATGAAGCACAGGTGCTCATTCGCCTTTACAGTCTTTGACAGATATTTGGACAGCGGCACGAAGAGTTTTCTCGTGCTGCCCATCATATCAAGTACTATAAGTATCTGAGGCTTTTCACAGCCCTTTATCATCTCCATAATGAAAGCGCGGTCAACGTTGGGCTGCTTTGAAAGGAATTTCGATGCCGCCTTGGTGATATGACCTACAGAGTGCTCTACAGGGCGGTAAGAGATAGTATCCGCTTCGTTATAGGAGATAGCCTTTATCTTGAGATTACGCGCGATGAGAAGTATGCTCTTTATCTCCTGCGATGAGAACTCTTTGCCGTATGAATTTGGGTTGAGTACAGCAGATACTGACTGTATGAGGTCGAAGAGTCTCAGACAGTTGATCTTATAGCAGTCAACATAGCGCTTTGCGAACTGCTGCAATGCGCGGTAGCTTGTGAAAAACGGGATAAAGATATCGCCGTCGGGATTCTGGGTGGTTATCAGCTCAAGCTGTATTCCGCCCTCAGCTCTTCCCCGCTCCTGCTTTACAGGGTTTTTACAGATAACGTAAACGTCACTTTTGATAAGCGTCTGTAAAAATACTGAGCGCTTTGACGGATCCTTTATCGCCGCCTTCAATAATTCGTCAAGATTCATATATTGATTTTCCCTTCTTAGGCTTATTGCAGCCTTTATTTATTGCTTTGCCATGCTTTGGGCACAAGATTCATCAACGCATATTTTTTGCTGCCATCAGCCGCAGAGCTTCTTTTATGAGATCCTGCGTGCTGAGCGAGGGATCGAGCTTTCCGAGTATCGGAGCCGCCTCTCCCTGAGAATATCCGAGCACCATAAGCGCTTCAAGAGCTTCCGTGACAGAATCGGAGCTGATCCCGACCGCCGATGGCGAATAACCGCCCGCGCCTCCCGATATGATATCGCTCAGAGAATCCGAGGATATTTTGTCTTTCAACTCAAGAACTATCCTCTGAGCCGTTTTAGCACCTATGCCTTTTGTCCTGGTGAATGCCTTGCTGTCGCCGGAAGCGACGAGGAAGGCGAATTTTTCGGGGGTAACGTCCGAAAGTATCGCCGTTGCCGCCTTGGGACCGACTCCTGAAACGGATATGAGCAGCTTGAAGCAGCTCAGTTCCTGCTGTGAGACAAATCCAAAAAGCTCCACAACGTCATCTCTGACGTAAAGATACGTATAAAGTGTCGTCTCGCTGCCGATATCGCCGAGCTGAGCGACGGTACTGTAGGACGTCCTGCAGCCGTAGCCCACACCGCCGCATTCTATAACGGCAAAATTCGGCTCTTTCAGTATGAGACTGCCTCTTACACTGTATATCATGCTTTTATCTTCCTTTCCTGTGCATTAAACAGTGAGCTGTCACTGCCAGCGCACGGTATGACCGTGGCAAACTGCTATTGCCAAAGCGTCTGCTGCGTCATCAGGCTTGGGTATCTGTGCAAGTCCGAGAATATTTTTGGTCATTTCCATGACCTGCCGCTTTTCAGCCTTGCCGTAGCCCGTGACCGACAGCTTTACCTGAAGCGGAGTATACTCCGAAACCGGAATATTCCTGATAGCCGCCGAGAGCACAGTTATCCCTCTTGCCTGTGCAACATCTATAGCCGTTTTCTGATTGGTAGTAAAATAAAGCCGCTCTATCGCCATGCAGTCGGGGGAATACTTGTTGAAGATGAACTCAATGTCCTCGTGGATAGCCTTGAGACGATCCGGAAAGAGAGTTCCTGCATCTGTGAGCACAGCTCCGTATTCTACAGGTTCAAATCTTACGCCGTCATAATCGAGTATCCCGAAGCCTACTATTGCATAGCCCGGGTCGATGCCTAATATCCTTATTCTTTTCAAAGTGCTGACCTGCCGTTGCTGAATATTTCGTTAAAACTTTCACATGGGTACAGCTTTTCACTATACTATATCAGTATAACACATAATTACTGAAAAAGCAACAGGCAAGACATGAAATTTCAGATTAAATTTTGTTATTGGTAATCAGCATTGCAGCTTTGCCCCGCACCGGCATTTTATTGCCGCTGATAAACTGATCTATAATTTTTCTGAACGATTATTGCCTTTTTTACAATTATATGTTATAATGATTTTAAGCGATAAAGCAGCACGGACCGGCTGCTCACAAAACGGAGGTAGAATTATGGACGAGCTCAAGGCGCTTCGCAGCAGCATAGACGGGATAGACAAGGAGATACTTTCGCTGTTCATGAAGCGAATGGAGCTCTGCAAGGGCGTCGCCGACTACAAAAAGCTCCACAATATGCCGGTATTTCAGGGCGGCAGGGAACAGGAGGTCATCGACCGCATAAAGCGGCTGACTGCCGACAAAAGGCTTGAAAACGGCACCGCCGCACTGTTCACAACAATAATGGATATCAGCAAGCTGCTCCAGAACAGACTCATTCTCGCAGAGATACCCGATTACCGGTACGCAGCTCCCGACTTTGCAAACGCCTCGAAGATAGGCTGTCAGGGCACCTCCGGTGCAAACTCCGAGGCTGCCGCACGCATGATATTCGGCGAAAAGGAGTTTTCGTTCTATCCCTCTTTTGAGGAGGTGTTCAGCTCGGTGCAGTCGGGCGCGCTTGATTACGGCGTTATCCCTGTACACAATTCCACCGCAGGCTCGGTGGACAGCACCTATGACCTCCTCGCGAAGTATCAGGTATACATAGTAAAGGAGGTAACGTTGGAAATAAACCACTGTCTCGCCGCACGCGAGGGTGTTTCCCTCAGCGGGATAGAATGCGTCTACTCACACCCCCAGGCGCTCTCGCAGTGCGAGGGCTTCCTTACCAAAAACGGTCTCGCGACCGAGGCTTACGGCAACACCGCTACGGCTGC
This sequence comes from uncultured Ruminococcus sp., assembly GCA_937910385.1. Taxonomy (GTDB): domain Bacteria; phylum Bacillota; class Clostridia; order Oscillospirales; family Ruminococcaceae; genus Ruminococcus. The sequence goes on from CALEPT010000155.1 coordinate 3,324, forward strand.
GGAAATGGTTAAAAACAGCAAAATGAACATCGCCGCTGTATGCTCAGTGGATTGCGCACAGCAGCTCGGACTGAATATATTGGCACGCGATATTGCCGACTGCTCGATCAATCGCACACAGTTCATCTGTATTTCCCGTGAGATGCAGGTGCTTCCCGATTCAAATGCGGTCTCGGTAATGCTGACCATTCCTCACACGGAAGGAAGCCTTTACCGACTGCTGACCAAGTTCTTCGTGAACGGCATGAATCTGCTGCGCATAGAGAGCCGACCGATAAAGGACGGCAGCTTCGATGTTATGTTCTTCCTCGATTTCAGCGGAAAAATTTCAGACCCGAACGTAAAGGCGGTAATGCGTGACCTTGAGGAAAATGTTGACGTGTTCCGCTGCCTCGGAACATTCAAGGAAAACGATTAACAACACTGCGGAGCGTCGGGAACGCCGTTCCCTGCGATGTATCCGTACAGATCGGGAAACCGCAATAGTCGTCCTTACAGCAAAAAACAGGAGGTATTCTCATGTCAGAAAAGTTCTTTGAATTACTTGATAACAACAGCTTTGTATTCCTCGACGGCGGCATGGGTACCATGCTCCAGTCACAAGGAGTGGAGACGGGACACGTTCCCGAGCTGCTCAATCTCACCGCTCCCGAGGTGATAATCGGCATACACCGCGCATACATCGAAAGCGGCGCGGATATCGTCTATGCCAATACATTCGGCGCGAACCGCTACAAGCTCGAAAAGAGCGGACATTCCGTTGAGGAGGTCGTGGGCGCAGGCATTGAAAACGCCCGTATCGCCGCCGCAGGAAAGGCTCTTGCCGCACTCGATATCGGACCTCTCGGCAGACTGCTTGAGCCTGCGGGAACGCTCACCTTCGAGGAGGCATACGATCGCTACAAGGAAATAGTCCTCGCGGGAAAAAATGCCGACATCATCGTCATCGAGACCATGACCGATCTCTACGAGGTCAAGGCTGCCGTGCTTGCAGCAAAAGAGAATTCCGACAAGCCGGTACTTGTCACTATGACTTTTGAGGAGTCTATGCGCACATTTACGGGAGTTTCGCCCGAATGCATGGTCGCTGTTCTCGAGGGTCTGGGCGTGGACGCGCTCGGAGTCAACTGCTCTCTCGGACCCGAAGAGCTTTTCCCGGTGCTCGAAAAGCTATGCTCACTGACTATACTGCCTGTCATCGCAAAGCCGAACGCAGGTCTGCCCGACCCCATCACAAACGAATATAACGTCGAACCCGAGGACTTTGCAGAGAGCGCAATGAAGCTGAAAAATGTGGGCGTTACTATATTCGGAGGCTGCTGCGGCACTACTCCCGACCACATAAAAGCGCTCACAGAGGCGCTTTCGGGAGAGGAACGCTGCGAGAGGAACGTCCGTCGGCGCAGCGCGGTCTGTTCCGCAGTCAGCTGTGTGGACATAGACCAGCCGAGAGTCATCGGCGAAAGGATAAATCCCACGGGCAAGAAGCGATTCAAAGAGGCTCTGCTTGCACATGATATCGACTATATCCTGTCCCAAGCGGTCGAACAGACACACGCGGGCGCGGAAATACTCGACGTTAACGTCGGATTGCCCGGAATAGACGAAAAGGAAATGATGGTAAGCGCGGTAAAAGCGATACAGAGCATCTGTGACGCGCCGCTCCAGCTCGACTCTACCATTCCCGAGGTGCTTGAGGCGGGACTGCGCGTATACAACGGCAAGCCTATCGTGAACTCGGTAAACGGCGAGGTCGAGTCGCTCGAAGCCATTCTTCCGCTTGTCAAGAAGTACGGTGCCGCAGTGGTCGGACTCACTCTCGACAAAGGCGGCATACCCAAAACTGCAGAGGGACGCTTCGCCATAGCACAGAAAATACTCGGCCGTGCAATGGAGTACGGTATCCCCAAGGAGGACGTTTTCATCGACTGCCTCACGCTCACAGCCTCTGCCGAACAGGACGGCGTAATGGAGACAATAAACGCCTTGCACCGCGTAAAGACTGAGCTCGGGCTGCATACAGTCCTCGGCGTATCGAATATCTCGTTCGGTCTGCCTAACCGCGAGCTCATAACGCGGACATTTCTCACAATGGCACTCCACAGCGGTCTTGACCTGCCTATCATAAATCCGAACATCGACTCCATAATCGGAGCGGTGCGCGCGTACAGGCTCCTTGCGGGAATAGACCGCAACTGTGCAGGCTTTATCAGCGCATACTCGGGTGAGGGCGCAGCTGCGGCTGCTGCTGTGACTGCAAAGGAAAAAACCTCCCCCGACCTTGTTTATGCGGTAGAGAACGGCTTGAAAAATCAGGCGGCAAAGGCGGCAGAAGAAATGCTCTCGGCCGTCGATCCTATGGAGATAATCAACGCTTACCTGATACCCGCACTCGATTCTGCGGGCGACAAATTTGAAAAGGGCAAGCTTTTCCTGCCACAGCTCATTCTCACAGCAGAGGCGGCACAGGCTTGCTTCGAGGTCATAAAAACGCGGCTCTCTGCTGAAAACGGCGAGAGCGTCTCAAAAGGCAAGGTCGTGCTTGCTACGGTAAAGGGCGATATCCACGATATTGGCAAGAACATCGTCAAGGTGCTGCTCGACAGCTACGGCTTCACGGTCATCGACCTCGGCAAGGACGTCCCACCCGAGACGGTCGTTGAAGCGGCTATCGAAAATCAGGTCAGCCTTGTGGGACTTTCCGCGCTCATGACGACCACTCTCGGCGCAATGGCGGACACTATCGCCCTGCTCAACGAGAAGTACCCCGAATGCAAAACGGTAGTGGGCGGAGCTGTTCTCACAGCCTCATATGCGGAACAGATAAACGCCGATTACTACGCCAAGGACGCAAAACGCACCGTAGACATCGCGGCGGAGGTCTACGGTGTGTAACGGGTATTGCTTATTATGCTTCAGGGCGGTCGCTTTGACCGCCCGCCCTGATTTCACGGAAAGGAGCGGTATTGTTGGCAGAACTTATATCGGAAAAATATAAGCAGTGGGAGGCGGAGTGTGACCAGCGCTTCAATAAGCTCAGAGCCAACGAGGAGGAGCTCAACCGCATTTTCATTGATATTTACGGACTCGGCGCGGAGCTCTCGCCCGAGGTCGCGGAGCATGACGTTACAGTCCGCAAAGCGAATCTGCAAAGGGAAGTGCACTCCCTCATAAGCTACGCAGTAGGCTGCCTTTTCGGGCGATATTCCGTGGACTGCGATGGACTCTGCTGCACGGGAAGCGTGCCCGACCCCGACAAATACAGGACGATCATCCCTGTTGCGGACAATATTATCCCAGTCCGCGGCGGAGCGCCTGAGGATAGTCTCACCGAGCAGATCATCTGCTTTGTCCGCGCGGTCTACGGCGAGGAGACTCTTGACGAGAACCTTGAGTTCATCGCCGACGCTCTCGGAGGGGACGGAACTCCGCGCGAGATCATAGACCGCTATCTTGTCCGCGATTTTTACCGCGACCATTGCAGAATATACCGCAAACGCCCGATATACTGGCTTTTCAGCTCGGGAAAGAAACACGGATTCAGCTGCCTTGTGTACATTCATCGTTTCAGTATGCAGACTTTGCCGCTGATCCGGGAAAAATACACCGCGGCAGCACTAAAGCGTTATCAGGCGCAGATCTCGGAGTTTGACGAGGCACTTCGGTGCGCCCCGCCTTCGGAAAGACAGGTGCTCAGACGGCAGCGCGGCAAGCTCACGCTGAAATTGGAGGAGACCGCGGACTTCTCGGAGCGGCTGCGCACATTTGCGGAGTCTCCCGTATCTATTGATCTCAACGACGGAATAAAGGCAAATTACGCGAAATTCCAATCAATTCTCGAAAGAATATATTGAATCGTATGTGGGGGCGAATATTATCTGTCCCTACATTGCTACTTTCTTTATCGTGCAACCCGGGTAATAGTGCTCGATTATTTCCTGCCATGTGCTGCCCTGTGCCGCCATTGAATTTGCACCGTACTGACTCATACCGACGCCGTGACCGTAGCCCTTTGTGGTTATTATCGCGGCGTCGCCGTCGTATTTCACCTCAAAGCTCGGCGAGCGCAGCGAAAGCGCCGTCCGCACGTCATTTCCGCTGACGGTCATATCCCCGACCTGTGCGGAAAGAACTGTCCCCGACGGCGAGACCTCCGTCACGCAAAGCCACTTTGTTATATCATCGCCAAGGTTCACTCCTGTGAATGCGGATTCCAGCTTTCCTTTCAGCACGTCCCTCTCATAGCGGACGTCCTCCATGTACTTCGGAGCGTAAATATCGTAGCTGCTATCAACGGGAATGAGGTAGTCAACCGACGTGCCCCACGCATTTTCGGCACTCTCGGTCATACCCGCGGACATGGAATGGAATGCCGAGATTATCGGCTCGTCCTTGTAGGTTATCAGGTACGGGAGCACCTCGTCGGCGGCGGCGCTTATCTTCGCGTAGCTGTCCTCAAAGTTCTCGCCGAAATACTGCCGCGCCTGCTCCTGTGTGAAAAATCCCTGATATTTCGAGGTATCGTTGGAGAAATCCGCTCCGCAAAGTTCTTCGGTGGGAGCTTCACGCTCACGCTGCCGCTGACGCTCGGCGTAGGTATGCGCAGCAGCAGCCTGAGCTTTAAGAGCCTCCTCGTTGAACGAGGCAGGCATTTCAGCGCAGACAGCACCTATCACGTAGTCACGCTCGGAGACCTCAAGCACCTCGCCCGTCGATACGTCGAGCACTTGGTACGGCTCGCCCGTGTATTCGTATGAAGATGATTCCCTTTGTGCATTATCCCCCCGCTCGGTGACAGCTTCGGTCGTTTTTTCCGTTTTCCGACTGCTCACTGACGCGGAGGAGGACTTTTCCGCTCCGCCCGAGAAATAAACGGGCAGCGCAGGCAGAAATGCCGCCGAGACTGACAGCAAAAGTATAGCAGTAAGATATCTTTTCATTTTAGCAGCTCCTTTTATGTACAGAGACAAAAGTCTCTGCCGATCATCTGAAAGTTCTGATTGACACACGACGAAATTAGGTGTATAATTAAATATGAATATACTCAAGGAGGACGATAACGGTGGCGACATTGATAACAGGTGCCAATATTAAAGATCTATGCGGCAAGCTCGCTGAAAATTCCATTATAGACCCAAAACTTTATGAAAAATACCACGTAAAGCGCGGTCTGCGCAACAGTGACGGTACAGGCGTAGTTGCCGGCATAACAAATATATGCAACGTTCACGGCTATCTGCTCAATGAGGGAGAGTTAGAACCTATCCCGGGTCAGCTGATCTACCGCGGCTACAACATAAACGATATTGTTGAGAATGTAGAGGAAGAAGATCGCTACGGCTTTGAGGAGACTGCATTTCTGCTCCTTTTCGGACACCTTCCTTCCGAATCCGAGCTGGAAAGCTTCAATACGGTAATGTCGCTCGGAAGGGATCTTCCGCCGGGATTTGTGGAGGATATGATACTCAAAGCGCCTTCAAAGAACATCATGAACAAGCTTTCAAGATCGGTCCTTGCGCTCTATTCTTACGATGATGACTGCGAATCTAAAGGACTCGAAAACGAAATGCGCATAGCAATGAGCCTTGTTGCTAAACTCCCCGTCATAATGGCAGCGGCATATCAGGTCAAGAAACGCGTTTTTGACAACGAAAGCATGATAATGCATCCCATAAACTACGAGGAAAACACTGCTCAGTGCATCCTTTCGCTGCTGCGCCCCGACAGGCAGTATTCCAAGGACGAGGCACAGATGCTCGACAGGCTGCTCATGCTGCAAGCCGAGCACGGCGGCGGAAACAATTCCACTTTTACCTGCCGCGTGTTGACTTCATCGGGAACGGATCCATATTCCGCTTACTCATCGGCTATATGCTCGCTCAAAGGTCCGCGCCACGGCGGTGCGAACCTGCAGGTCATAAACATGCTCGATAACTTCAAGGCAAACATCAGAAACTGGGAGGACGAAGGCGAGGTCGCCGATTATATGCGCAAAACTATCCGTAAAGAGACCAACGACGGTTCAGGTCTTATTTACGGAATGGGTCATGCTGTGTACACTATCTCTGATCCCCGCGCCGTGATACTCAAGAAAAAGGCGTTTGAGCTCGCAAAGGGCAAGGAGATAGAGGCTGAGTTCCGACTCCTCGAAACGATTGAGAGACTCACTCCAGAGATCTTCAAGGAGGTCAAGGGCAGCGCCAAGACAATGTGCGCAAACGTCGATATGTATTCGGGACTTGTTTACAGAATGCTGGGGATCCCCGATGAGCTTTTCACTCCGCTTTTTGCCATTGCGCGCATATCAGGCTGGGCTGCTCACAGAATGGAAGAGATCCTCACCAGCAGCAGGATAATCCGTCCTGCTTATAAGGCTATAGCTAAGGAAAAGGAATACATAAAATTATCCGAAAGAAAATAACTGTTTATTATGAGATTTTCAAAGATATTGCCGGCGGCTTCAGCTCTGGTCATGCTAACGGGCTGCACCTTCGGTGCAAGCATAGATACTCTCATGGCTCCGCCGAAGCTTAGCGTCGAGCAGGAACAGATATACAGCGCGCTTACCGACGCAGCAGGTACGTCTATCAGCCTTAAATACCCGAAGTCAGGCAAATACCTCTCTGCTTTCATCGTTGAGGATATCGACGGTGATGGCGGAAACGAGGCTGTGGTATTCTATGAAAAATCCAGCCTTACCGTAGAAGAAAACACCCTGCGTATCAACATACTCGACAGGGACGGCGGCAAATGGCGATCGGTATGCGATACCCCCGCCGAGGGCGCAGAGATAGAAAAGGTGATGATATCAAGACTCGGCTCTAACGACCGCGTCAACCTCATCATCGGAAGCAGTCTCATCAATCGCTCGGAAAAGAATGTATCCATGTACGAATATTCCGACGGCTCGATAGAACAGACCTTCTCGTCATCATATTCCTTCTTTGACGTTACTGACCTCGACAGCGATGATGAAAACGAATTCCTTCTGCTCATGGGCTCAGCCACAGGCTCGCCTGCACAGGCTGAAGCATATAAGCTCGATGAGGATGGAATTTACCATAAGTACAGCCGCGAGCTCAGCGGGAGCTTCACTGAATTCGACAACATAAACTATGGTGAGATAGCCGGAGGCAGGACGGGTCTTTACATAGACGCTGTATCCGGTACCGGCTTTATTCAGACTGATATCGTCTATATGGACAGCTCGGGGCTCAATAAGGTGTTTGAGACCGCTGAGGAGTCACTTTCTACTGTCAGACCTGCAGGCTGCTCCTCGTTCGATGTTGACGGAGACGGTATCCCCGAGATACCTGTACAGACTATATCGCCCGGATACGAGGACGTTTCCGAGGGCGAACAAATGAAGATTACCAACTGGCTGTGCATCAACGAGGATAACAAGCTTGAGCAGAAGTACTCATCATACTACAGCATAAACGACGGGTATATATTTATTTTCCCCGAACGGTGGAAGGATAAGGTCACAGTCAAGCGTGATTCCGTCAACGATGAGATAGTCTTCTGCAAGTACAGCAGCGGCGAAACGGGAAGAGAGCTGATACGCATATGCTGTACGCAGGACTCCCCCTCAAAGGACGACAGGTTATCGGGCGGATATATGCTCCTGCGCACTAAAGGAGAATCGGCATATCTCGCCTTTATTCCGCAGAATGCAGCGGCGTATGACGACGGACTTTCAGTCACCGCGGGAGACGCGGCAGTCGGCTTCAGATTAAGGGAATAAGCGCACAGCCCGCGCCGCCGAGGCGGATATTATTCATCTGAGGCGTTGCGCAAAATGATAATAAACACAGGCGCACGGATAAGCAATGCCCCAAATCTTGGCTTTGGCTGGCAATGCTGTTAACAGCTGTGCGCTCTGCGATCTGACACCTAAAACCTAATATTTAACACTTCAACAGGCAAAGGAGTTGAATCACTATGAAACGCATTCTTATCTGTGAGGACGAGGATACTATCCGCGAATTCGTCGTGATAAACTTAAAGCGCGCAGGCTACGACGTGGTCGATGTTGACTGCGGCGAGGCTGCTCTCAAGACCTTCGAGGCGGAGCACGGCAACTTCGACATAGTACTGCTCGACATCATGATGCCGGGCATCGACGGCTTCACGGTCTGCAAAAAAATACGCGAAAAGAGCTCTACTATCGGCATTATCATGCTCACGGCAAGAACTCAGGAAATGGACAAGGTAAGCGGACTTATGATAGGTGCGGACGACTATATTACAAAGCCGTTTTCGCCGTCTGAGCTTACTGCCCGCGTTGACGCTATCTACCGCAGAGTATGTATGAGCTTCATCAAGAACGAAAAGCAGTCCGTAATAGAATCCGGACCTTTCGTGCTCAATCTCAAAAGCCGTACAGTCACTAAAGACGGCACTCAGATAGAGCTTACTCAGGTAGAGTATCAGATACTCGAGTTCTTCATGAACAATAAAAACACCGCTCTCGACCGCGCAAGCATACTAAACCACATCTGGGGCGAAAGCTACTACGGCGATGACAAAATAGTAGATGTAAATATCAGAAGAATACGCATGAAGATAGAAGAAGAGCCTTCAAACCCCAAGTATATCATCACGATATGGGGCTATGGCTATAAGTGGAATGACGTTCAGTAATGGCTAAAAGAAGTATTACAAAGCGCTGGGTGTTCAACAATCTCGGCGTAGTGATCCTGTCGCTTCTGGTCATAGATATGGCTATAATATATGCCATTCAGACATATTTCTACAGCTCGGCAAAGCAGTATCTGGTCTCGAAGCTCAATGCCGTTACCAGCGTCCTGAGCATACACTCTCAGGACAGCTCTGCAAATTTTTCAGCAGAAATGAGAAATATGCTTGAGACCTTCAACGAAAAGGACAAGATCGAGCTTATGGCGATAAACTCAAAGGGCAGGGTCGTTCTCACATCATCGGGCTTTACACCTGACGAAAACGACCTCATGCCTGACTATGAGGAGGCAATGTCCGCAGACTCTGAGGGCTCATATATAGGCAGACTCCCCGGAGGCGAAAAGATACTTGCCGTTTCTGTGCCGATATCCTCTATGAACAGCGAATACAATTCCGTGCGTATGGTCACCTCGCTCACCGAGATAGATAATACCATAAAGACCTATACTGCCGCAGTGACTATAGTCTGCGTTATCATAATACTGATAATCGTCATAACGGGACTGTATTTTGCAAGCTCCATTGTAAGGCCGATCCGCCAGATAAGCGGTATCGCGCGAAAATTCGCAATGGGTGACTTCTCCGTTCGTATTGAAAACAACAGTAACGACGAGATAGGCGACCTCTGTACCGCTATAAATCACATGGCTGATGAGCTTTCAAATGCCGAAGCTATGAAGAACGAGTTTATCTCATCTGTTTCTCACGAGCTGAGAACTCCTCTTACGGCGATAAAGGGCTGGGCTGAAACGCTTATGATAGACGGAGGCGGAAGTCCCGATACCATGAAAAAGGGCGTAGGCGTTATCGTGAACGAGACCGAACGACTTTCGCAGATGGTAGAGGAGCTCCTTGA
>CALEPT010000156.1 GCA_937910385.1 uncultured Ruminococcus sp.
GGCGACCACCGAGATCTACACTCTTTCCCTACACGACGCTCTTCCGATCTATTCTCCTCCAATCATATTTACATCACCGCCGGTGAGGTCTGCAACATTGTGCAGCCATTTTCCGAGCGGACATTTTCCTGCAACGTATTCGGCACACTGCTGACCTCTGATATGCCCGAAATGAGTCTCCTCCACATACCGGAGATAGGTATCCGTTGTGCCAATTGTATAGCCGTCATAGTCAATATTTCTTCCAAGATACATCATGCACATGAGCGACTGCTGCTCTGCAAAGTCGAGCGTCTGGATATACCAATGAAGCTGATCATACAGATCGTAGTGCTTTTCTGTATATGCCTTTTCCTGATACAGCTGATCGGCAAGCTCCATGATATTCCTAAAATCCTCGCCGTTCAACGCTGAGTGCTTCAGCTTTTCAAGAACCTTCCTGTGTGTCCGTGGTTTGATCCAATTCATCAGACGCCTCCTTTGCAAAATGCTCACAGCAGTAATTCCAGAAAGCGTCATCTAACACAAAGGCGCGGACAAGGTATTCCAACTTCTCGCTGTGGGATACCCGAATGATCGGGTAGAACCGTTTGAATGTCTGTGTATCCCGGCACAGCTCACTGTAGATATGCTCCCAGTGCTTGTCTGCAAGATAGAAGCTTTTGAAGTTAGAAACAAGCACATGGAACATTTCATCTGCTGATTTATCGAGCAGAGCCTTGCATTCCGGAGTAGCAGCACAATCTAAGCAGACTCTGAATGATTTTGCAATTACCTCGGTCATCTCAGGGCTGAATGTACTGTCCGGCTTAAATTCGATCAGCTCTTCAAATTCGCAGATATCATACTGCTTATGATCTTCATCCCATTTCTTGCTATATTCCTGTCCCTCCTTCATGAGCAGCTCATGACCGGTTGCCTCCGTGCGGTTTTCCTCCTCTGTAAGATAGTTGTCAATGATCTCATTCACATTGACAACGGAGCCGAACTGCTCTGTCAGCACTGCTCTGATCTCATCAAGCGGTATATATCTGTCAATAGCGGGATTTACGGCATCACGATAGGTAAAGATGGCAAGCAGGTTCATGACCCCATAGGGAATCTCGTAATGCTTCAGATCAAGCGGATCGTAGCAGTCCTTTTCCTTGAGGTGCAGGGAGCTTCGCATAATTTTCTGTATCAGCTTCGTACACATCTCAGCATCCGTTCTATCAAAGTCGGCAAGCTCACAGAATCGCTTGAGGTCAGGACTCAGAAGGAAATATCGCTTCATCAGCTTGTTGAACCTATAGGTATCCACCTTTGTCCCACTGAAGCATTTTGACCAGTAAGCGTTCAGTGTCTCATGGGAATAATGCTGCCGCAGGAATTCGCCGTACTGATCATTTTCCTCTGCAAGATAAACATTCATCAGCATTGCCAGCTTTGTTTCTTCATCCAGTTCCGTAAAACCGGAAATTCGCTCGTGCAGATCACTCAGCCGGCAGGTAATTGGCGGTTTGATCTCTTCGCCGAGCACTTCGGTTGCAATCTCCGCAGCCTTTACACACTGTCCGTAGGTGATGTCACCGCTGGTTATGACCTGCACCCCTAATTCCTGTTCGGCCATACAAGCGATGGCAAGCAGCCCCATGTGATAAGGTTCGCCCTGTGTTTTATTTCCCCAGATATACTCACAGCCATGTCTTTCCTCGGTCTGCTCAATATGATCCGGAAATCTGGTGCGAAGCATGTCGTAGGGGTATTGGTCGAACTGGCTGTCAGGGAGATGCTTCGGCATGAACTGATCCTCCGCTCTCTTGTACTCCGGAAATCTGCCGATGACACGCCACCCGGTCTCGCCGTTATAATCCATTTCTTCGCTCGGGAAAATGCAGAATACATTCTCACCATGAATTTTCCTTTTGCCGAAGTCAAAGAACCCTAATTTCTTTGCCATGAGGAGTGACTTCTCGTAAACCGGTGTCCACTCCTCCTGTGTTACCGTGTCGGCAATCGCCATGTGGATATATATGCCCATGTTATACCTCCGTTTTGATTTCAATTTTTTGCCTTGTCAGGCGCTCATAGTATTCAATTGCCATACAGATCAGAACGGAACCGTCCTCTGATCGTATCGCTAC
>CALEPT010000157.1 GCA_937910385.1 uncultured Ruminococcus sp.
GAAGAGGAAGCTCCCACGGAAGAGGCAGCTCCCACGGAAGAGGAAGTCCCCGCACAGGAGGAAGCTTCCACGGAGGAGGCAGCTCCCGCGGAGGAGGAAGTCCTCGCGGAGGAGGAAGCTCCCGCCGAAAAGCCGAAGGATCCCTTGAGAAAAAAGAAAAAGAAGAAAAAGAAGAATAAGAAAAAGACCGTAGGCTCAAGACTTCTGGGTCTTTTCCCGAAGAAGGGCGACAGCGTAGGCGAACGCCTGAGAAAGCTTGTGTTCCTCGGGTCGGTCGTTGCTATAATCGTTTGCGGATATATGGTCGGCGATTACTACTTTGACCTGTGGCGTGCTTCAAAAATAAACGACAGCGTTATGGATATGTACTGGACATACCCCGCAAACGGCGATACTCCGCAGGATACCTACGGCGAGGACGGCAGGGTCAGGTACTACACGATGCTTGACGGTGCAAGAAAGCTCCTCGATATGAACGAGGACGTTGTCGGAGTTATTTCTATCCCCGATACCCCCGTAAACAACCCGCTCATGCAGGCGGAGGATAACTCGAAGTACCTTGATATAAAGATCGACGGCACCGAATCGCGCTCAGGCGAGATATTCCTCGATTTCCGCGACCACTTCGACGAGGTCGGTGCGGACGGGACGCTTGCCTTCCCCAATTCCGATAACCTCGTCATTTACGGACACAATATGAAGAACGATGAGATGTTCGGAAGCCTTAAATACTACCAGAGAAACGAAAATTACTACGGCGAACACCCCCTCATCTACCTCAACTCAAATTATGAATGCTATACCTATAAGATATTTGCCTTTTTCATAGTTGATGCCGAGGACGAGACCGACACCAAGTTTGACTGCTGGAACAAGATAAATTTCGACGACGAGCAGGCATTCTATGACTTCGTGAACGAGGCAAAGCGCAGGACGCTCCGCCTGAATGACGTTGACGTGAAGTACGGCGATCCGCTGATAACCCTTTCCACCTGCAATACCTTGCTCGGCGACAGGGGCAGACTTATAATCTTGGCCCGACGTGTAAGAGACGGCGAAGACCCTCTTGAGGGTACTCAGGACAGCGTCGCAAACCCCAATATCAAGTGGCCTACGCTGTATTACGACAGCAAGCCCAATGAGAAATATGACCCCGACGCGGAGTTCGTTCCTTACGGTCCCGCAGAAACTGATGAGACTGAGGAGTAAATAATGAGCAGACCAAAAAAAATCATTGCAGCCTGTGCGGTGTGTGCCGCCGCTGTCGGTCTTGGAGTTTTTACTGTTATTATCAACAGATCGGATAAGGAGGTCCCGACCTACAGCTCTGTAGAGGAACCCACACAGGCTGCGGTTCAGGAGAAGGAAGATCCGCTCCCGGATAACTGGTCGCAGCTGTATGAATATGTCCCCTCTCCAAATGGTATTACTCCGAGGGCACAGGCGCTCCTGCACGTGAATAAGGACATCATAGGCTGGATCACCATTGAAGGCACTCCGATCGACTATCCCTTTGTCCTCGATCCCGGTGAGGTGACGCAGGATTCTGATGATATCGCTTATTACGGCTATCAGGAGTATATCCCCGATGAGTATTACCTCGACCACGATCTCGACGGGAGCTATCTGAGATGCGGTACTTTATATGCCGATTACCGCGAGGTCTTTGCGGGTACGGACGAGGATCACTCTGAGAATATGGTCATCTTCGGGCATAATATGGCGAATAATTCAATGTTCGGCTCGCTCAGGAGATACCGGCAGGACAGCAGCTTCTACGAGACTGCGCCCTTTATAAAGCTCAGCTCGAATTACAGGGACTATGACTATGTTATCTTCGCATACCTCATAACCAGCGGAAGCTACAACGCTACCGAGTTCAGATACTGGAATATGGAGGAGCTCGATACTCAGGAGGAGTTTGACTTTTACCTCGATTGCTGCCGTCAGGCTCAGATGCTCGATACCGGTATAGACGTCAACAGCAGCGATAAGCTCCTGACACTCTCTACCTGCTATGCCGATGAGGATAATTCGCGGTTTTTAGTCGTTGCAAGGCGGCTCAGAGACGGCGAGGTCGCAGGCGACCTTTCCTCTATCCAGCGTACAGATGAATATATTCAGGCGCAGGAGGCTGCTGCAGAGTACGAAGAACATGATACCCCACCCCGAAATGAGGAGTGATTATTATTAATAAGAAGAATACTTTAAGGCGCGCGGCTGCTTTTGCCGCTTCGGTGCTCATGCTCCAGAGCATGACGGCTGCCGCGGCAGGCGAGGATACCATCGCCGAAGTCACCGCCGTGACGCAAGCCGATGCGGATAATTCCGCCCCACAGGAGGAAGAGCTCCCCGAGCCCGATTGGGATAAGGCGGATATTTCCGATTACGATTCGAGCCTTACGCTCGTCAGCTATGAGCCTGCCACACCCGGAATGTCCCTTGCGGGAGAAAGCTCCGATACGGAAGAGGAGCTTACAGATGAGCAGAAACGCCAGAAGCTCGCCGAGCTGCGCAAGGCTATACCCACCCTTCTCAGATCAAAGGGAAGAAATGTGGAGCCTACCGAGGTCGAATCCTATAGCTCGGGTGCGGGAGTCGGAGATGTCCCCGCTCCTCAGACAGCCGATGTTGAGACCCGCCCCGGCGAATTCGCTTTTGTTACATACGGCTGGGGACACGGCGTCGGAATGAGCCAGAACGGAGCTAATTTCTATGCTTCCTTCGCCGGCTGGACGTATCAGGATATCCTCTATCATTATTACCCCGGTACATACCTCATGAACACCGGTCTTACCGATATCGAAGAGCTTACTATCGCTCATCAGCCTGCCGGAGATACCCTTGACGTCGTTGCAAGCATTGTTTATGCAGAGGTCGGAAGCGGAATGGCTTACGAAGCTATAAAGGCTCAGGCTGTTGCCGTTTATACTTATATTAAATATAACGGCGACGATTCCAATGACCTGCGCGGCAAGGCTGATCCTCCGCAGGTGGTCATCGACGCTTGCTCCGATGTTCTCGGAGAGGCTCTTTATTACGACGGCTACTACGCAAATTCAATGTTTTCCGCTTCGAGCGGAGGCTGCTCGGCAAACTGCTATGAGGTGTTCTATGCGGATATACCGTATCTTAGGAGCGTTTCGAGCGATTACGACGCCGCTTATGACCCCCACTACGGAACGGTAACGTACATGAGCGAGGATTACGTAAAAAGCAAGCTTCAGGCGGCTTACGGCATAACCCTTTCGGACGACCCCGGTATGTGGATCCAGCCTCAGTATTCCGACGAGACCGGATATGCCACTTACGTCACCATAGACGGTCAGGTAACTGTAAAGGCTTACCAGTTCTCACAGATGCTCGGGCTTAAATCGTGCAAGTTCAACATGACATATACATATGACGTGGTGTATGAGGAGGAGCTCGCCGAGGATACGACCGAAGCTGCTGAGACAGTTGACGAGGCGGCGGCAGAGACTGTAACAGATGCTGCCGAGCCTGCTGCGGTCACTGAGAACACGACAACTACCTCTGCCGCGACAGAGGAATAAACAGATATAAAGCACAGTCATCATACGGCTGTGATCAAGAAGAACAAAAGAAATAAGTCTTTGGGCATTGCAGACAGCATAGCTTTGTCCGGAGACTTATTTCGCATTCATGAGGTGAAAATAGGGGAAAATATTTCCGTTTTTTGCCTTCATGGGTGATAAAAGGTGAAATGATTTAAAAACGTTTGTTTCGCTTTCTTGTGATTCGGGAATAATTTTAAACAAAATCGCTAAAAAACCGCGTTTTTTCTTGTTGCATATTGTGAAATATGTAGTATTGAAATATCTATCATTTTGTGATAGAATATTTGTAGGGTGAAAAAAGGTGATGATGTGTGATTTTTCCCACTTCTGAGGTGATGATTACCGGAATCTGAAAGAAAGCGAGGCGTGGATAATGGCAGAACCATTGTACGGTACTTATAATCCGAGTATCGACAGCAAGGGCAGAATGGCATTCCCAAATAAGCTTCGTGAAATCCTCGGTCCGGAATTCTATCTCGTTCCCGGAAAGGGCGGAAAATACCTTTCGGTTTATTCACCCGAGGAATACGGTAAATTTGAAGAAAAGCTCAATACTATTACGGGCACCGTCGGCGAAGCAGCGCGAAGGATATACCTCGCAGCTGCGGACAAGCAGACTCCGGATAAGCAGGGCAGGATATTCATTAAGGATAGCCTCAGACTCTATGCGGAGATCTCTGACGAGGTGGTCGTTATAGGAGCTTCTTACAAAGCCGAAATATGGTCCAAGGCAAATTGGGAAGAGTTCAACAGCAGCATTTCGCAGGCTGATATTGACGCCGCTCTTGCAGATCTGGTTCTGTAAAATACCGCCGTATGGCTGTATCAAGGAGATGTGTCAATGGAATTTACTCATATTCCCGTAATGCTCGAGGAATGTATCGAAGGTCTTGCTATCCGCCCTGATGGCGTCTATGTCGACGGCACGGCAGGCGGTGCGGGGCATTCATCTGCTATCGCTGAAAGGCTTAAGGAAAACGGAACGCTTGTCTCTCTCGACAGAGACCCCGATGCCGTTGATACGGCAAAGAAAAGGCTCGCACGGTTCGGGAATGTCTATGTCGCTCTGAGCAACTTCTCGGAAATGAGGAGCGTGCTTGACGGGCTTGGTTTGGGCAAGGTGGACGGAGTTCTTCTGGATCTTGGCGTCTCGTCCTACCAACTCGATGAAGGCAGCAGGGGCTTTTCGTATCACTCCGATGCTCCGCTTGATATGCGTATGAGCAAGGAAGGGATAAGCGCGGCAGACATCGTGAATACGTATTCCGAATCAGAGCTTGCCAGAATTATTTTTGAATACGGGGAAGAAAAATTCTCCCGCAGGATCGCTTCCAATATCGTCAAAGCCCGCGAGAAAGCCCGCATCGAGACTACCCTCGAGCTTGCCGATATCATAAGGGAAAGCGTTCCGCAAAAGGCAAGAAGAGAAAAAAACCCTTGCAAAAAAACCTTTCAGGCTATAAGGATCGCCGTCAACGGCGAGCTCGAGCATCTGTCAAAGGGGCTCGATGAAGCCTTCTACAGCCTGAAGCCGGGCGGCAGACTTGCTGTTATTACCTTCCATTCCCTTGAGGACAGGCTGGTAAAACAAAGATTTGCACAGTGGTGCAGAGGCTGCATTTGTCCCCCGGATTTCCCCCAGTGTGTATGCGGTCACAAGCCGCAGGGAAAGCTTGTGAACAGAAAGCCTATCGAGGCAAATGAAAAGGAACTTGAAAGAAACAACAGAAGCAGAAGCGCAAAGCTCAGAATAATAGAAAGGAGTGCGGATAGCAATGGCTGAAAACTCTGTGTACTATTATAATGAAGATCCCTATGAGGAAGATGCGCGGGAAGATGCTGAGGTCAGCGAAACCGGCGACCAGCAGCCTGATGACGATCCGCATATCCGTGTGAGACACAATGAGGCAAGAAGCGGTTCGGTAATGACGATAATCCTCGCGTCGATACTCGCTGCTCTGCTGCTGGGTTCGGTCATCTATACGCTTGACAGACGCAATACCATGTATAACAAGGTCGCGTCGCTTAACGATGAACTGGGTCTTGTGGAAGCCGAAAATGTAAGGCTTCAGTCTGAGCTTGACAGCAGAATGTCTGCTAAAAACGTCGAAGATTATGCCGAAAATGTGCTGGGAATGCAAAAGATAGATTCATCCCAGATAAAGTACATAAAAATACAGACCGGAGACGTTGTGAATATTCCTGAGCAGGAAAAAGGTATAGGAGCGAAAATAAAATCGTTTTTTGACCGATGCGTGGAATATTTCAGAGGGTAGTTCAAATATAAATATATCAGCGGACTGCCTGTATATCAAAGAACACTATCGGCGAAAAAAATATATATGCCGAGGTAATATGTAGAACACGGAGATACAGCGGGTGATCGGAATACCTGGATCACCGGTCCCTGAGCCCCGACGGGAAAACGGGGCTCAGGACGGCGATTCCACGCTTTTTAAGCGAAAATCCTTCGTCGTATCGAAAGAAACGGACATCCAAAAAGAAATATAAGATGTTCAACGGGCGGGGCAGCGTAGTTACCCTGCCTTTTTATTTAGCAGACAGACCCACAGACCGCGCCCGGCAGCAATGCCGCATATCGGTCTCAGCCGCTTCGGAGAGAGGAGTATAAGGGAAAATGGCGAATACTAATCCCTCAAATTCAATGAGATTCAGGATAAAAATAGTAATGACGGCTGTGTTCTTTATCCTTTTTGCTTTCGTTGCCGCAAATTTTTTCAAGATCTCAGTCATAGATAACGAAAAATATCAGGAAATGGCTAACGACCAGCATTTCGGCTCTATAACCCTTTCCGCTCACAGAGGCGCTATATACGACGCAAAGGGCAATGCCCTCGCTAAAAGCGCTTCCGTATATAAGGTCTTTCTCGACCCAAAAAGGTTCAGAGACGATATGGATGAGCTCGCAAAAGCGATAGATAAGAGAAACTCGGAAAAGGCTGACGGAACATATATCCCCCAATATGACGAGGCGGGCAATGAAATAGGAGCTCTGCCCGCTTCGACCGATGCTTTCAGGCAGGAAACTATCCTCTTCCTTTCGGAAAAGCTCGGTATATCACAGGATAAGGTCAGCTCTGCCATGGAAGAGAATACCCAGTACAGCGTGCTTCAGGATCAGGTCGAAAAGCCTGTTGCAGATGAGGTCCTCGCTTACTTCAACAACGTCGGCTTCATCTCGCTCAACGTTGAGGAGGATACCAAAAGATACTATCCCCAGAACGAACTCGCGGCTTCCGTCATCGGCTTTACCGTAGGCGACGGCAGCGGTGCTTACGGCGTTGAGGCGTATTATGACGACTATCTCTCAGGCGTTGACGGCAGAACTATCTCTGCAAAGGATTCAAACGGCAACGAGCTGCCATACAGATATTCAAAGACCTATTCGCCTCAGAACGGCGGAGACGTCTACCTCACGATAGATATGAATATCCAGTATTATCTGGAAAAACACCTCGAGGAAATGAGCGAGACCTATCAGGTCAAGAACCGCTCATGCGCGATACTTATGGACGCAAAGACCGGTGCGATCTACGGCATGGCGACATATCCCAGCTTTGACCTCAATCAGCCGTATGAAATATCGGTGGACAGCATAAAGGAGGAGCTCGCTCAGCTCACCGGCGAGGAAAAGACCGAACGTACCGCTGAGGAACGCGAAAAACAGTGGAAGAACAAGTGCATTACCGAAATATATGAACCCGGTTCGGTATTCAAGGTGGTCACGAGCGCTTCTGCTATAGAAGAAAATCTCATCGACCTCGCAAAGGATTCGTTCTACTGCTCGGGCTCGGTCGAGCTGACAGGAGCACTCCAGCCGATAAAGTGCCACAATACCGCAGGCCACGGCAGCCAGACCTTCCAGGAGGCTCTTACCAACTCGTGCAACCCCGCCTTCATGGAGATAGGCAGAAGGCTCGGCGTCGAAAAATTCTGCTATTACTTCGACGCATTCGGGCTTTCCGAAAAGACCGGTATAGACCTCCCTGCGGAAAGCGCGGGAATCGGCTTTTCACCCGACGTTATGACTAACGTGGATCTTGCGGTTTGCTCGTTCGGACAGGGCGAGACCATCACTCCGCTTGAAATGATAACCTCGTACTGCGCGGCTATAAACGGGGGCTATCTCCTCCAGCCGTATGTCGTTGATAAGATAGTCGATGAGGACGGCAACATTATTCTCAAGAACGAAAGGACTGTAAGAAGACAGGTAATTTCGGAAGAGACCTCTGCCACTATGCGCGAGGCTCTCAAAAACGTCGTTACAAGCAACGGCGGCGGAAACGTTACTATAAAGGGCTATTCTATAGGCGGAAAATCCGGTACTTCACAGCGACTCAGTGTCACAGAACAGGGTAAACAGGCATCTGAGGAAGAGGAGGACGCGAATACACAGGAATACGGCGCTTCGTATGTCTGCTTCACTCCTGCTGAGGACCCCGAGATAATCCTGCTTGTGCTCGCTGATATGCCCAACAAGGACATAGCTTACTACGGAAGCAAGGTCGCCGTTCCTACGGCAAGAGATATCCTCACCGATGTGCTTCCTTACCTCGGGATAAGCCCCGAATATACCGAAGAGGAGCTTGAAAACCTCGATGTAAAGGTACCGCTCCTCGAAGGCTCGATCGACGATGCAAAGGCTACTCTCGACGGACTCGGCGTTGAGTATCAGATCATAGGCAGCGGTATTGAGGTGGTCGCTCAGTCACCTGTTACGGGAACTTCTATCGCAAAGGGCGGCACGGTATACCTCTACACCGAAAAAGGACACACAGTCGAATATACTACAGTTCCCGATGTTGTGGGATTTTCGCCGACCTATGCGAACGATCAGCTTGTATACTGCGAGCTGAATTACGTTACGAGGGGCGCTTCGGTCACAAGAGACGACGCTGTTGTGAATACACAGTCTATAGAGCCCGGAACACAGGTCCCCAAGGGCACGTGCATAGAGCTTGAATTTATTGTAAACGAGGACAGCGACTGATCGGTGCGCGTGCATAATTCGTAATTTATTATGGTGCAGTTGTGCGAAAGCAGACTATCAGTTTTGCTGAGAGTGAGCGAGCTTGCGAGCGGGAGCGTGGAATGGGATTCTAAAGGGGCGACTGCCCCTTTAGCGGGTGCAGGGCAGAGCCCTGCAAAGGTTAAGGGCAAAGATGCGCTCCTGTGCATTTATTTGCGCGAATGATTCATCATTAATGATAGTGCAGTTGAGCGATGTACGACTGAGGGCGTTGGTGGAAGTGAGCGCGTAAGCGCGGCAACGTGGCTCGCCCGCGGGGGCTCCCCGCCGAGTGACAACGTGGATATGGTCGAGCTGATTCAGCTCGGGCTCCGCGCAGAGCTGACACAGCTTCCGGGGCATTATTATTTCCGCCGATGCATATACTCCTTTATGGAGGCGATAGAATGAACATGAACGATATTGATAAATACAAGCGCGAAATGATGAAGCTTTACAGCAGAAGAACTCCTATGGAGGAGTACGAAAACAACAGCAATGTGAAAAACTACACCCAGCCCTCATCTCAGGAAATAACGCCCGAAGCTCCCGCAGACGCAAACGATACCGCAGCGTATAAAGCTGAATCAGAGGAAATAGGCGAGGAATCAAACGAGCTCCAGAACCCCGTTTCTGAGGAGATCGCGGACGTTGACCCAGACGCTCGCGACGACTCGGCATGGTCTCCCCATTCCGAGGAGGACTTTGAGTCCACTCCCTACGACGAGGACGAATTCAACACCCGCTACCCCGACCCCGATCTTTCCGATCTCGGCGAAAAAACAGAGGAAAACACTACTGCCCCTATATACGCTTCTGTGGAAAGTCTGGGGAATTCCGTCGGATATATCAAGGTCAGCGTCCGCACGGGAGACGATTCCTCAGCAATAGAGGGCGCTTCGGTCATGGTGACGGCTATAGTTGACGGAAAACGCATGATAATTGCCGATGGTATAACAGACAGCAGCGGAAATGCCCCTAAATTTGCCGTTCCCGTTCCCGATTTTATACTTTCGCAGGCTCCGGGGTCTGAGATACGTCCGTACAATCTTTTCGATGTAAGCGTCACGGCTGAGGGCTTCTTCAACGCAAGGAGCGTTGACGTCCCGGTATTCTCCGGAACGACCTCCGTCCAGAACTTCAACATGATACCGCTTCCGCTGATGATGAACCCTTCAGACGAAACGGTCACCTATTATAATCAGGAGCCTGATTATCTCGCCGGAAAGGAATGACGACGCTATGCTTACAGGAACACCATATATCCCCGAAACTATCACGGTAAAGCTCGGCACTCCCGACTCTGACGCTCCGACCGTCACGGTAGACTTTGCTTCCTACATCAAGAACGTTGCTTCGAGCGAGATATTCCCGACATGGCCTGAAAGCGCCCTTCGTGCAAATATCTACGCGATAACCTCGTTTGCCCTCAACAGGATATACACCGAATGGTACCGCTCGAGGGGCTATGATTTCGACATAACCGCAACGACCCAGTTCGACCAGAAATTCATAAACGGCAGGGAGTATTTCGAGAATATCAGCTATCTTGTTGACGAGCTGTTCAACGACTATGTCAGGCGGCAAGGGAGTGTTGAGCCGCTATTTACGGCTTTCTGCAACGGCACTACCACTACTTGTGCCGGATTATCCCAATGGGGAACGGTCGAGCTTGCAAACAGGGGGCTGACTCCGTATGAGATATTGCAGTATTACTACGGCTCGGATATCGACATAGTGAAGAACGCTCCGGTCAAGACAGCAATGCCCTCATATCCCGGGATAGAGCTGCGCGAGGGCTCGGCGGGCAACGACGTTAAGTCGCTGCAAATATACCTCAACCGCATATCGGGAAATTTCCCTGCTATCCCCAAGATACCGGCTGCCGACGGCATATTCGACGACGCGACCGAGGAAGCCGTAAAAAAGTTTCAGGAGGTATTCGGGCTGGAGGTCACGGGCGTTGTCGATCAGGCAACATGGTACAGGATCACATATATCTATACCAGCGTCAAGCGCATCGCCGAGCTCGATTCCGAGGGAGTCCGCTTTGAGGAGATCTCTCCCGTATTCACCGAGGATCTGCGCATAGGTATGCAGAGCATAGAGGTGAGTATGCTGCAATACTACCTTGCCGTCATCGGAGCATATTACGAGGCAGTTACACCTGTCGAGATAACGGGCTATTTCGGCGAGCAGACCGAAAACTCGGTCAAATCGTTCCAGCGCGTTTTCGGACTTCCCCAGACCGGTGAGGTGGACCGCGCCACAAGAAACGATCTCTACCGTGCATATCAGGGTATCGTCGAATCCGTCCCCCCGAAATATACGGCTGTAGCCCTCTATCCGGGAACTGTCCTGCGCGAAGGGGTCACGAGCGAGGCTGTCCGCACGATACAGGAGTATCTTTCGCTTATAAACCGATCTTACCCGAATATCCCCGCCGTGAACAATACGGGTTATTTCGGACCCCTTACACGTCAGTCGGTAATAGCCTTCCAGCGGCAGTTCGGCATAAATCCGACAGGAATAGTCGGTGCAGTAACATGGGACAGGATAGCGGGAGTATACTCCGACCTGAGATTCGGCTTCGACAAGCGTCCCTACCAGAATCCCGGATACACGATAACGTCCTGAAGAAAGGAGCATTCAATAATGGCATACACAAGCGCTCAGCGCAGACAGCATATCCTCGAGCTGCAAAAATATCTCTATTCCATCTCTCTGTTCAACGACGCGATACCTCAGATCACTCCGGACGGAATATACTCAAGCGAAACTGCCGCCGCAGTAAGAGCCTTCCAGAAGGAATACGGTCTGCCGCAGACGGGCAGCACAGACCCCGCAACATGGAACAAGATAGTAAACGTCTACAAGTCATATCTCCATTCAGCCCCCTCCGCCTATCATGCCTTCCCCTCCCAGGCGTATACGATCCGCCGCGGCGACAGAGGTCAGGTGGTCTATATCATACAGGCAATGCTCGATTCCATTGCCGACAGCTACGACAATATGCCTCATGTAAAGGTGTGCGGAGATTACGACCCCGAAACAGTAAACGCTATAAAGGAGTTCCAGCGGACTGTGGGTCTGCCTCAGAGCGGCGTCGTTGACAGCGGAACATGGAATATGCTCGTACATAGCTGCGAACACATCAATTCTATGAAATGATCGCCCGAGCTGAATCAGCTCGACCATATCCACGTTGTCACTCGCAAGCTCGTTCAC
>CALEPT010000158.1 GCA_937910385.1 uncultured Ruminococcus sp.
TATCACCGACCTTGCTGCCGTTATCCTTTTTGGAAACGGGATCGCTCACCGCAGAGCTGTCCACACCGTTCGCCAATGCGACGATCTGCTCATCGGTAAAGCCCTTGTCCCTCAAAAGCTGTATCAGGTTATGCTCCTGCACAAGTGTATCGGCAAGCTGCTGCTCATCACAGTTTTCCTTTGCCTTGATCTCCATGAAGCACAGCTCACTGTACTCAGTCTGCGCCTTGTTCAGCTCGTCTGTATCCTTCTTGATACGCTCCTTGAGGGTTGCAATCTTGGCGGCAAGTTTCTCTTTCTTCTTTTCATACATTGCCACATACCTACCTCTCTATCATTATTCTACACAGGGCGGCAACGCCTGACAGGTGCAGCCCCGATACTATTATTCTACTGGATAATCTGAAAAAAATCTATTCGCAATCCAGACAAACTTTTTTTCACAAGGTCTGATTTGAGGGCATTTTCAAAAAGGCAAATCTCCTCAAATGCCACTTAACGGGGGTTTAAGGTATCATAACCCCCTCAAAACTTAAAACTGTCATTTTGACGAATACCATTTCGGAGCATCATTGACTTTTTGAAATTTATCCGGTATCATATTTTCAGAGCCTTGCGGCGAGCTGATATGCTCATATCGGAACGAGCATCATCAGCAATACAGAGATACAGAAAAGCAGTCGCACAGCTCCAATTCCATACGGCAGAGCGTATGGAAAGCAGACCACGCACCGCAGGGCGTGGGGAAACCCAGCCAGCTCGGTATGGCGTGGGGACAAAAGCCCCAGACCATACACCCACTGGTTAGAGGGCTGCTGCCCCTAAGACCCTGCATTGAAAATGAAAGAAAGGAGTACCCGATGAACGAGTCCGAAAAGAGAGATAAGTGGCTCAAAATCCGAATCAGTGAACAAGAGAAAGAGGTCATTGACCGCAAATTTGAGAACAGCGGAATGAAGAACCTCAGCGATTTTATCAGGGCTATGATCTTCGTGGGTGTCATCGTCAAATTCAGCGATGATGACAGAAAGCAACTGCTCCGTGACTTCTCAGCGATGTCAAATAACATCAATCAGATCGCACGGAGAGCAAATGCCAAGGGCAAGGTTTACCCCGAAGATATTGCACAGATCAGGGAGGGACAACAAAAACTTTGGCAACTACTAAACTGTTTCCTATCACAGTTACAGAACGCAAGGCGATCAGCTACATTGCAGACGGGAGCAAGACCGATAACGGCAGATTGATATCAACATTCTGCTGTTCAAGTGATCCAGCACAGGCAAGCAGAGATTTTGCATCGGTCAGAGCTTGCGGGACGGGCAAGAGCAAAATACTCTCACAGCATTTTATTCAGAGCTTTAAGCCCGGGGAGATCACTCCCGAACGTGCATTGGAAGTCGGTGAGGAGCTGTGTGAAAAATTCCTCAAAGGTGAGTATCAATACTTTCTCTCCGTCCATGTTGACAAGGCTCATGTGCATCTTCATGTGATTTTCAATAACTGCAATATGTACGATTATAAGACCTTTGAAACACACGAAGATCAGGGGAGCAAAAAGGAACGGGCATGGAAGAAGCTGTTTGATTTGTCGGACGAAATATGCAAACGGCATCACCTGTCCGTGATACAGCACCCCGAACTCAGCAAGGGTAAAAAACGCTGGGAGTGGGAGCTTGACAAACAGGGCTTGTCGTGGAAAACGAAGCTCAAAAGAGCGATTGACGAGGTAGTCAAGCACAGCGAGGACTTTGAAGATTTCCTCTCCAAATGCGCCGACTATGGTGTACTTGTGGAGTATAATCCCGACCATAAAATTGACCTCAAATATATGCTTGCAGAGCAAAAGGAGCGTAATCCCCGAAGCCGTTTTACACGCGCCCGAACCCTCGGCGGCTACTATGAAACGGAGATGATAAAAAAGCGTATCGCACAATATATAGGTACTATGTCTTATGTGCCGAGAACGAAAGTCAAGGTTATCACACAGAAACCGCAGAACAAATTTGTGCAGGACGCTATTGACCGTGGCAATATGAAAATTGCAAGTATCGCAAAAAATATCATTGCGAAATACGGCATCGAGCCTGAAAATCTCGACAGCGAAATCCAAAAGCTGTTTGCACAGAGAGATACGCTGTCCGATGAAATTTCGGCATTGAAAGAGCATATCCAAGACCTGATCGAACTCCGCAAAACACTTGCCACATACAGAAAGCAAAAGCCCGTTTATGACGAATTGGAATCCCTCAAAGGCAGAAAGCGGAAGAAGTATCAGGACGCGCATTATGATGAACTCCGAGACTACTATTCCGCAGAACAGAAGCTTGATGATTGGTTTGAAAAAGGCAAGTATCCGCCGGACAGCAAGGTGAAAGAAGCAATCATATCCTATCAGGAACAACTCACGCAGAAGCAGACGGAGCATGATGTCGTTCATGAAAAATACAAGGAACTGTATCGCGCTCAAAGTGATTTTAAGGCATTTCTCCGTCAGTATGTTCCGCTGGCACAGCAGGACGAACAGCAGTATCAGCAAGAGCAGAGCCGAAGTCAGCGGAAAAAGAAGAAAGATGTGCTGGAATAGGATAGGCTTTCAGCGAAACGGAGATACCCCTCACACCTTTCCGTGATGATTATGGGGAAAACTATACGATGAAAAAACAAGGCATCCAGATACTCTCTGAATGCCTTGTAGACTTATTCTTTCAATATACCGACAACTACTTGCCGCTGCGTACCGTCATCGGTGCAAGTTATGATTGTAATCCTGTTATCTCCGAAATCATCGAGCACCCATGTTTCATTCGGTTCAACGATGAAACTTTCGGTTACGGCATACAGATATGATTTCTTGTCCTTATCGTAAAGCCTTATCGTCATACCGAACTCCACATCTTTAAGATTATTGAAATACTCTTTGTAGAGCGTGCTGCTGTGACCGGCAATGCAATAATTTTCCTTACCGAAATCGCCTGTTTCTGGGAAATGCCCTGCAGCCTTTGAGAGTATGTCGTTATCCGTACCTTCTAATATAGGGGCTTTGATATTCAAATCAGCAATCTCCACAACAGGATTTTCACGCATCAGCTTTTGCTTCTGATACTCTCGATAAATTTTTCTGATACCGAAGAAGCCTAAGATAGATGAGCCTAATATTATTGCAATGAGCCCTGCTATAAACAGAGCCCATTGCTTTTTTGTTTTGTGCTCGGTATCAGTGCCAACTTACTGCTCATCTTCCTTGCGGCGAATAAATCCAGAGGACTTAACTGCAAACGCTCCGCATCCAATCAGCATAAGTGCGCCGAGCACCCAAAGCCAATTTGTAAGGCTATTGTTTCCAGTTTGCGGAAGATCAACTGCTTCATCAGCCGAGTTTGTACCGCCGCCTGTAACAGGATCAATCATATAAACATCAACTACATTTCCGTCCTTATCCTTCAAAGTGATCTCATACACATCATCAGACTTGGAGGTGATTTCAGCGGATACATCTGTCTGTCCGGTCTTATCCTCGTAGTCATTGAGTGCCCACTCGCAAAGTTCTTCATCGGAGGCAATGTGCTTGTCAGCTGGTGGAGTTATAGTAGTAGTTGCTTCTGTGGTACTTGTGGTGGATGATGTAGATTCGGTAGATTCCGTGGTTGAAGTTGTTGTAGTAGTGGACTCTGTGGTGCTTGTGGTTGAAGTCGTTGTAGTAGTTGTTTCCGTGGTGCTTGTGGTTGAAGTCGTTGTAGTAGTTGACTCCGTGGTGCTTGTGGTTGATGTCGTTGTAGTAGTTGACTCCGTGGTGCTCGTGGTCGAAGTCGTTGTGGTGGTAGGCTTGGTTGTAGTTGTCGTAGTTGTTGTGGTGGTAGTAGTTGTTGTAGTTGTTGTTGTGAGCATAGGGATCTCAACGCTCTTTGTCTGCTCTGCAAAAGCAGCATTTTCAAAAGTTGCGGTATAAGTGATACTGCCCTTTGCTTCATAGGTAGGTGCTTCCTCAACCTTTACCGTATTAACTGTTTCGGTTTCAATATGAGCCGCATCATTCTTGCAGACACGCTTGGCGGTCACGGAGCTGAAATCGTCTGCCCATGTATACGTTACATCATCCCAATCGTGACCGAGCATATCAATGACTATATCGTGATAACCAACGATTTCCGTTGTTCCGGCGGCATCCTCAAACCATTCACCACAGGTCTCGCAAACATAATATGCTTTGTTTCCGTCCTCGGTGCAGGTTGGGGCTTTTGCCGGAACAAGCGTTAAAGTGTGGCCGGTGGCAGTGATTACTGTATGCGTCCGGCTGAGTTCAGCATGGCAAACGGTGCAGTACACAACCTCGTCATACCCGCCCGCCTCGGTGCAGGTGGCGTCAATTTCGTTCTCTCTGACCGCTGTGCCGGGAGTGTGACCGGTTGCCGGAATGATGAAATAGTCCGCTGTGAGTGCTTCAATAGAGCCAGTAGCGTCCTCAAACATCTTGCCGCAGTCCGAGCAGTAATAGTAGGCAGCGTTGCCGTCCCATTCACAGGTAGGAGCAAGCGCCGGGACAAGTACCAGATGATGCTCATGGGGTATCCAGTTTACCTTGATCGTGGTATCTTCTCCGATCACAATGCCTTCGCCGACAGCGCCCTTGTCCCAGCCGTCAAAATCAGAGTTGTCCGGGATCGTGAAGCTGTCCGGCAACTCCGGCAGAACAAATTCACTGCCGATCTTGACAGTCGTGGTGATCGTCTGGCTCAGTCCGTTGCTTGCGTCCAGTGTAACCCTTGCTTCGTCAGAAAGAACGGTAATCTTGACTGTGGAGAGGACAGGGGGGTTATATCCGTTGACCTTAACATTATAATAGTAGGTGCCAGCCTCCGCATTGTCGGGAGCTGTGATCGTCACCGTGCCGTCGCCGTTATCGGTCAACTCTACACCCTCGGCGAACAGTTCCTCGTCGGTGTAGTACTCTACCTCCAATTCCACGTTGCCAGCAGGCATCGTGAATGTCCACTCGTTGTCGGTGGCCGCAGGGGTGAGGACTACCTCTTCATCAGTAGCAGCCCATGCGCCAATGGAGATTATCATGGCAACGAGCGTCAGAATATATCTTTTCGTCGTTTTCATGCTCTTTCTTTAGTTGATGGTCAGTATGTACACGTTCAATTTCTCTTCACTGCCTTGACGCTCTTCACCTTCTTTGTGCCGTTGTA
>CALEPT010000159.1 GCA_937910385.1 uncultured Ruminococcus sp.
GTGATGCTGCCGCAAGTACTACGGAGTTACAAGCGGCGCTCTGCACCGTTGTAACCGCTGCTCCGCAGCTTTTCCCTACGACCATGACTTGTGTCGTTCAGGGAAAATTTGCCCGTCAGGGCTGGCGATAGCCTTCCGCCCAGCGGTCATGAAAGGAGTTGATGCCTATGTTTTGATGATTGGATTTCGTAGAAAGAGAGAAGTAAATCCAATGAAAAAGAGAGGTCAATGAAATGAAAGAGAAACGTATTTCATTCGGTCAGGGAAAGGGTTCTCTGACTCACAACAATAGAGAGTTCATGGCGGACAATGTTGATCCGCTCCGTACTCCGCAAAACATCACCTTCGTATGTCAGCCGATCGGTGAAGCATACGATCAGCTTTTCAAGAAATCCACCGAGCGTTATAACGCAAAACAGAAGCGTAATGACAGGAAGGTTCAGGGCAGTTATTACGAACACCTTTTCGGAGTGAAACCCTGCAACACAGTCCGCACTGCCGCCGACAAACGCAAGAGCTTTTATGAGGACGTGGTGCAGATCGGCAAAAAAGAAGATTCGGGTTTCGGTACGGAGGACTTTCAGCTCGTGGCTGATTGTCTGAAAGAGTACATGGAAGGTTTCCAGAATCGCAATCCGAACTTCTATGTTTTCAATGCCGTTCTGCACATGGACGAGGCGACTCCCCATTTACACATCGACTACATTCCTGTCGGTCACTATAAGCGAGGGCAGGACACGCAGAACGGCATCGCCCAGGCTCTGAAAGAAATGGGCTTCGGTGAAGGCAAGCAGGCTATCGCCCGTTGGCGAGCTGCCGAGGTCGAGGTGCTGAACAAAATCTGCCTTGAACATGGTATCAAGCCCCTTGCTCCCGAAAAGGCGAGAGGGACGGTTGAGATACCTGAGTATAAGGAACAGCGCCGCCAGAATGATGAGCTTAAAACGCAGAACGCTCAGGCAGAAGCGGAGCTTTCGGAGAAGCAGGCAAAGAGTGAAAAGCTCGACCAGCAGATAGAAGAAAAGTCGGCGCAGGTCAAGGCAATACTCAACTACATTCCCGACTATGAAAAGGAGTTTCAGGTCGAGGACGAGTGCGAGCAGCTTTGCAGAGAACTAACAAGTCTGCTTGATGGCAAACTGTCTATCATGAAGCACTCAGACGAGATCATCTCCAAGGCACAGCGCCTGAGCAAGATCATGAAGAAGCTCAGCAACAGCACTCACAAATCCGGCGATACAGTATACGCCCTCCGTGAACGGCTTGACAAGAGCCTGAAAGAGACGGAAGATGTCCGTCAGCGTTTGAAACAAAAGTCGGGTGAATGCTCGGAGCTTCGCCGTGACAATTCAGCTCTACAGGCTCAGGTCGATGAGCTGACGGAATTTGTGAGCCTGCTGAAACGCTGTGAACCTCTGAAATATTCCGAGGTCAGACAGTTGCAGGAGCATATCCATGCCCAGCGTGAACAGGAAGTACAGCAGTCCTCCGCCAGAAAGAAAAAATCGTGGGGACTGGAATAATACACAAGATAGAAAGCAGGGGAAGTACCTGCTATGAGGAGAACAACATGAATAATAA
>CALEPT010000160.1 GCA_937910385.1 uncultured Ruminococcus sp.
GGAGCAGAAGAAGGCCGAGCTGGAAAGGATCCCTATGGGACGCTTTGCAGAGACTGAGGATATTGCAAATCTTGCTGCATTTCTTGCATCTGATGAGGCATCCTACATAACCTCACAGTCGATTGCAGTAGCGGGCGGAATGCTCGGATAATATATCACAAAAAGCGTATCCGCCTTCTTTATTGCTTCGGAGGCTGAATATCAATGAACATGATGCGGCTTCTTATTCAGTGACACAGGAGTAAAAGCGGATCGCTGATATTTCATTGCCACAATAAAGCAGAGCGGGTACGCCGTAAACTTACTGAAATGAAAGGACGTATTACCATAATGAATAAATGGTACGCACATCAGAAAAATATAGATAATAGTAATGTCAATTTGATCTGTTTCGCTTATGCGGGCGGAAGTGCTTCATATTTTGCTCCATGGGGCAGATGCCTTCCGGAAGGCTTCGGAATGATACCGATATTATACCCCATGAGGGAACTAAGATCAGGCGAAGATATGCCTGAAACAGCAGAGGAGCTTGCAGCACAGATCGTGGGAGAGGCAAGAGAAATATTTGAAAAGCCGTTTATCATCTACGGTCATTGTACGGGTGCAGTGATCGCATATGAGACAGCTTGTCTTCTTAAAAAGGAATGCGGACTTACTGCCGAATTGTTTGTAGCTTCAAGTGAGCCTTCTCCGAGAATGACAAAAATTAATCCCAGGACTCTTGAAATGTCAGATGAGGAATTCATTGAGTATGCTATAAGTCTGAAGCTGCTCGACAGAACTATGGCGGAAAACAAGGACTTCATGGATTACTATTTCTCTTGCTTCAAATCGGACTTTCTCCTTCACCAGAGATATGATCCCGCAGGTAAGGAAACACCGCTTGAGTGTCCTGTTATTGCATTGAGAGGAAATGATGATATTCTTTCGAATGATGAGATCATCATCGACTGGAAGAATTATACGGACGACTTTACATTCAGAAAATTTGATGGCGAGCATTTTTTCGTAAATCAGCATTCAGCGGAGATAATTGAGCTTATCGCTGAAAAATACACATCTTTACACAGCTGACTCAGGGGGGATTTGACATGGATATAGCAGTTATAGGAATAAGCGGAAAGAATTCAATCGCAGAGGATATGAATGAGTTTCACGAGTCTCTTATGAATTCTGTCTCCGGAAGCCGCAGCAGTGCAGCAAGACGAGGCGAGCTTATGGGGATCGCAGATTATAATGAGATAATAGGCAATATGAGATGTATGTCTTCTCCTGAGCTTTTTGATCACCAGTTTTTCGGCATTGCAAAGAGTGAAGCAAGGAAAATGACTCCTGAGATAAGGATCGCTCTTGAATTTGCAGCAAAGGCGATACTTGATGCAGGATATTCGCTCAAAAGCATGAGGGGTGCGGACTGCGGAGTTATATTATCCCTCAGCAGCGGCGAAAGATACAGAAGGCTCATTGAGAAAAAGGACGCATTTACTTATACGGGAAGTACAGTTATCGGAATGGCCGGAAATCAGGTCTCGTACAGATTTGACCTCAGAGGCCCTAATTTTTTGATCGACAGTACCTGCTGTTCATCTGCAATGGGCATACACGATGCTGTTCTCAGACTTAATGACGGTGAGTGCAGTATGATGCTCGTGGGTGCGGTGGAGCTTGCTCTTTACGATGATAAAGAGGACTTCGGTGAATTCAGGAGCATGGGTATAATAACCAAAAATAACTGGTGTTCACCTCTTGACAAAGATGTTGACGGTCTTATCCCCGGTGAAGGATGCGGATTTGTTCTTCTTAAGCCGCTTGATGCTGCGATAAGGGATAATGACCATATCTACGGAGTTATAAGCGGAAGTGCTTCGGGAGGAAACGGCAGCAGAAGCCGTGATATTACATCACCTGCTGCGGAAGCTGAGACTCAGGTAATGAGGAAGGCACTCAAAAATGCAGGTGTGGCTGTTGATGAGCTCACGGACGTTGAGATCCATGCTGCCGGCGCACCTATCGGAGATAAGATAGAGTTTGAGGGGCTTTCAGAGGTAATGCGGGAGCGCAGCAGTGACAAGCCTGTTGCTGTTGGTGCGGTAAAGGCAAATATCGGTCATACGGGAAAGGTATCCGGAATTTCCTCTGTTTTTAAAGTTATATGCGGATACGCTCATAATGTGGCGTATCCCGTAGCTCATCTCAGGGAGATAAATCCTGATATTGATTTATGCGGCGGCCGTCTTGTTCCTCTCCGTGCCCCTCTTTTCTATGATAAGAAGACACAGAGGGTTACTGATATTGCATCGTATGGAATAAACGGCAGTAACGTTCATATAATTCTGAAAAATTATATAACAGACAAGGAGAATGACAATATATCCGAAAAATGCTCGTTCCTCAAACTGAGTGCAAGAAGTGAGAAGTCACTTCTCAGATATTCCGAAACCCTTCAGGAGTATTTCAGGCGCAAGGATATCAGCTTCAGCGATGCTGTGTACACTCTGAATGCAGGACGTGATGATTACGATTACAGAGCTGTCATTACCTTTGAAAGCTTTGATGAGATCCCTGAAAAGCTTAAAGATCTCAGTTTTGTGAATGTAAAAAGTGAAGATAAAACCTCAGCTTCCGACCGTGATGAGCTTATTAAGGCATACCTTGACGGAAAGGCTGTTGACTGGGATGATTTTTACAAGGACTGTGATCTCCATAGGGTCACAGCACCTGTTTACAGTTTTGATCACAGCACGATCTGGGCATTTGATGTCTCTGATGAAACGGAGCGTTATATTGAAAACAGTTATGAAACTGCTGCTGACGAAAAAGCTGTTGATCTGTCAGAGAAAAATGACGTTAAGGCAAAGTCAGCGGATACGGACGATATATCGGCGCGTATCAAGAACATATGGAAAGATGCACTGGAAACAGATGATGAGATCGGTGATGACGAATCCTTCTTTGAGCTTGGCGGAAATTCGCTCCTGGCAAGTGTGATCTCCGAAGGGATAAACGAAGAATTCGGTATTGAGTTTGAGATCAGGGATATCTATGAGTACACTACAGTCAAGGCTCAGAGTGAGTATATAAATAAGCTTATAGACGACAGAAAATCGGAAGGGTAAAGTTCATGGAACAGTTTGAAAATTTCTCTATGCCCATTTCACGCCAGCAGGAGTATATGATGTATGGCGAAAATTACGGTCAGCGTGATGCTACATCAATTCTTGCAGAGGGCAGATATCTCAGAGGGAAAATGGATTTGCAGCGTATGAGGGAGAGTATCTTTATGGTTGCTCAGATGCATGAAGCACTGCGTATGGTATGCGTTAAAGATGGCGATTCATACATTCTTAAATTAAAAAGCGGCAAAAATAACACTCCTGTTTTTACAACTGATGAATTTCATACAAAAGAAGACGTACAAAGTGATGTCCTGCACAGTATTGAAAACTCAATGGAGCTTGAAAAGGCGCTTTTTACAGCAAGAGTTTATTCTCTCAGCGAGGAGAAACATATCCTTGTTGTTATAATGCACCATATCATCGCAGACAGCGTTGCATTGTCGGTGGTTCTGTCTGATATCCTTTCCTGCTACGAAGGGACAGTGCCTGATATTTCATCAACAGCACAGTTTTCAGAATTTCTTGCAGACGAAAGAAGCTTTCTTGAGTCTGATGCGGGAAAAAAGCAGCTTGAATACTGGAAAAAGGAAATGGACGGCTACATTCCTTCTAATGGTGACGGCGGCGGAGAATGGTATGACGTTATAAAGGAAAGTACCTTCTATGTAGAAAATGGCCGTCTTAATGAGCGTGCAGCAGAGCTTAATGTCAGTTCCTTTGTACTGATACTTGCTGCTTCCCACAGGGCAATTGCAGAAATTACAGGCACAAATGATACTACAATAGGAATCGCATTTGCAAACCGTATACATAAAAAGTACAGAAAGACCGTCGGATATCTTGCACATATGATACAGAACCGAATAAAACATGAAGATACAGAGGACGCAGATAAGCTTATTAAAGCTGTCGCTGCTAAATTATCGGAAAATATAAAATATCAGAGACTTTCCCAGTATGCACCCTTAGCAAAGATCAACATCGGTGTGCAGGATAATCCGTTTAAGCATGATAAGGAGTTGTTCTGCGGCAGTTCGGCAGAAAGAGTTATTTTTGATATTGAACGCTCCGTTGACTACATAATGATAGGTGTTGTACCTTCATCGAAAGAAACAAGGATAAACTTAAACTGTGACCCGAATGTATACAGCCGTAATTACACGAATAAGCTTATCGGTTGTCTTAAAAGAGCTATAGACGATATTCTTTACAGTAAGGAGATATAAGAATGCATTTAAAAAAATATCCGCTGACTGATATTCAGCTTGCTTATCTTATCGGAAAAGTCAGTAATATGTATCTCGGCGGAAATTCAGTACACGTTTACATTGAGTATGAGGGGAATGCAGAGCCTGAAAAAGTTGAAAAAGCACTGAATAAGGTAATACAGAGACATGAGGCTTTGAGAATAGTCATAAATGACGACGGTACACAGTCACTTCCTGAGGAGACAGCGGAATATCATATCGGAATCACAGACATATCCGCTATGAACGCTGAAGAGCGTGATAGTGTAATAAACAGGCATCGTGAGGAGTATTCCTCAAAGATATACTCATCGGGTGTATGGCCGATGTTCAGCTTTCACGCATTCAGGATGAGCGAGACATGCTTCAGGTACGCATTTGATACTGACCTTATGATCATGGACAGGTCAAGTATTGAGCTTTTATTCAAGGAAATTGATCATTTCTATAATGATGAAGGAAGTGAGCTCCCTGCAATTGAGCATGGCTTTCTTGAATACGCACAGAAGAGAAATGAGTTTAAGGCTCGCAATTACAAAAAAGACAGGGAATACTGGAAGGAATATATCGACAGCGGTATGCTTTGCGCACCTTCGGATATTCCTGTCAATGAAGGAATAGGAAATGCCTCTTCACTTCCGTTTGCGACGGCCGAGAGATTTATTTGTGCTGAAAAATGGCAGGAGATCAAGAAAAATCTTATTAAAATGAGAATTGCTCCGTCTGTATTTATTATGACTGCCTATGCAAAGGGATTGTCATTATGGCAAAATACTCCTGATACGGCAATAAATATGACAACTGCCTTAAGAAATATCGACGGAATAAATTACGGTAAGGTGCTCGGAGACTTTACTGAGCTTCTTATTGCAGACGTTCATTTTGAAAAAGGCAAAAGTCTCACGGACACAGCACGTACTACTCAGAAGAAGATAATTGATCATATGCAGCATCTTTCATTCGGCGGCATAAAGGTCATGAATTATCTTGCCGAGCGTGAAGGCAAAGAAAGTGCCGGAATATGCCCGTATGCCTTCACCTGCTCGGTAGATGACGGTACAAGCCGTATGAGAAGCAATATTCTCGGAGAAAATGTATACCAGATAAGCCAGACGCCTCAGCTTAAGATAGACTGTCAGGTTTATGAGGAAAATCAGGGCTTGCTTATCCGCTTTGACTATCCGCATGGAGTTTGTACAGATTCTGCTGTTGAAGCGGTCTTAAAGTATGTTGTAAAGAGCATCATGGGCGATGACTTGTCGTATGTTACTAAAGAACAGACGGATTACAACAGCACAATGGGTACCGTTCCCGAAGTTACCATACAAAGTATGATCAGGGATGCTGTAAAAAAGGATCCTGAAAAAACTGCGATAATATGTGAGGGGAAGAAGATAAGCTATTCTGAGCTTGACAGACTTTCTGATGAGTATGCACACTTTGTAGAGAAGAATGTCGGTACAGGATGCCGTGTTGCGGTCGAAGCGTCACGCACTATTGAAACAGTTGCGGCAATTGTGGGTATTCTCAAAACAGGCGGAAGCTATATTCCTCTGGAACCTAAGTGGCCTGAGGAAAGAAAGAATTACATACAGAAAAAGGCTGAGTGCAGGCTGTACCTTAATGATTATTCCGTTCAGAAAACATCGGGGAAGGGCACCTACGAAATAAAGGGCAGTGCTGATGATGAGGCGTATATAATCTTCACCTCCGGCAGTACGGGAAAGCCGAAGGGCGTAATGATCTCACAGAGGGCTGTGTGCAATACCCTTCTTGATATCAATGAGCGTTTCGGAGTTACAGAAAAAGATGTGCTGATCGGAATCTCATCATTCTGCTTTGATCTGTCGGTATACGATATGTTCGGTGCATTCATCAGCGGTGCGACACTTGCACTTTCTGTTGATATGCAGACGATCGCAGATACGGCAGTAATTACCGGGGCAACGGTATGGAATACGGTTCCTGCAATTATGGAGCTGTTCCTCAATGAGCTTGGGGACAGAAAATGCATCCTTAAAAACATACTTCTCAGCGGTGACTGGATCCCGCTCAATCTAAAGGAAAAAATAGATAACAAGATACCCGGTGCGAATGTTTACAGCCTTGGCGGTGCGACTGAGGGATCTGTGTGGTCGATATACTATCCTATCGGAAAAATCGACAAAAAATGGAAGAGCATCCCTTATGGATATCCGCTCGGAAATCAGACGATCTGGATACTCAGTGAGTCCGATGAGATCTGCCCTATTGATGTTGCGGGAGAGATATGCATAGGCGGTGCAGGTGTTGCAGAGGGCTATGCAGGGGATAAGGAAAAGACAGATGCACAGTTTTTTGTACATGAAACACTCGGAAGGCTTTACCGTACAGGAGACTATGGCATTTTCCGCAAAGAGGGATATGTTGAGTTTATCGGCCGAAGAGATTTTCAGGTCAAGGTAAACGGATATCGTATTGAGCTGGGTGAGATCGAAAATGTGATCAATGAAGATGAGAATGTAAACAGCTCAGTAGTAAGGATCGTTGAATCCGAAAACGGAGCACAGCATATTCTTGCATATGCGGTTCCCGAAAAGACGGAAGGCGATTCGGATACCGATGAGTACAGAAAGTGCATAGAAAAAAGCGCATTGGCAGCAAGTGATGTAATATCAGCGGAGCTTTCTCCTGAAGAATACACAGAGGTAAGTCAGGCATTTGATGAGACTGCGGTTGAAGTAATAAGAGACGTATTCCGTGAGTGGGGATATCTCAGCGAAGCTGACAGGACTGTTTCATTTGAGGATATAAAAGAAAGAGGTCTTGTGGCAGAAAAGTACGAAAAGCTTATGAATCAGTGGATCAATGTCATGATCCATGAGGGGGATTTCTATACCGATGCATACGCTACTGTCCGCTGCAAAAAGGTTGCTGAAAAGAAGGACATGAATGCTGTATACGCTGGTCTCAATAAGATAAGCAAGAGCGAAAAGCTTAACGGATTCAGAGATTTTCTTGTGCTTTCGGGAAGAAAAGTGTTTACGCTTCTTAAAACTGAAGACAGTCCGCTTTCAATACTTTTTCCAAACGGTGACTGGGAAAGAGCTGAGAATTTCTACAGCTACAGTCCCTCGGCACAGTATCTTAACAATATTGCGGCGGAATCCGTGAGTGCGTACATCTCGTCATTGAAGAAAACTCAGAAGAGGATAAAAATACTCGAAGTCGGTGCAGGAGGAGGCGGTACAACTGCGGCGGTGCTTGAAAAAATCGATCAGATCGACGGAATTGAGCCTGAGTATTACTATACAGATCTTTCAGAGTTCTTTACAGAGGCTGCGAAGGTAAAGTTTGCAAAATACGATTTTGTAAAATACGGCTTCTATGACCTTAATGTTCATCCTGAAATGCAGGGCTATGATGCCGGGAGCTTTGATATAGTGATCGGTGCCAACTCCGTTCATGACTCATCTTATCTTAAAAAGAGTCTTGGGTATATACGCACAATGCTGAAAAAGGACGGTATTCTTGTACTTCTTGAGGGAACGGAAAATCTTATCCAGTATAAGACTACTATCGGTCTTATCGACGGATTTTCAGGCTACAGTGATGAGCGTCGTCAGAAGAATGAAATACTTCTTTCGGTTGATGAGTGGAGAAGCTATATAGAAGAGAGCGGGTACACAGGATTTATGTCCTTCCCGCCTGAAAATCACCGTGCAGGAGCTTACAATCAGCATATAATGATATCATTATATGCTGATTGTAAGCTCCT
>CALEPT010000161.1 GCA_937910385.1 uncultured Ruminococcus sp.
TCTACACTCTTTCCCTACACGACGCTCTTCCGATCTGTCTGTTTTCCTTCTTGAAGTCATTTTTGGTCGCAACAAAGACCTACGGCACAAGGAAAATGATTGCCTATGAGATCATGGAGCATTTGCTCAACCTCAAAGAGCCGAAAATCTACAAGACAGTTGAGGCTTATGACAAATTCGGCAACCCGACAGAGAAAAGAGTGGTTGATCCGGAGGCTACTCGTGTAGTACAAAAGAAAGCAGACAAAATCCGTTCCGAGTTTAAGAAATGGATTTTCAAAGACCCGAAACGCAGGGAAATGCTCGTAGACAGATACAATGAGCTTTTCAACTCTATCCGTCCCCGTGAATACGATGGATCGGCTTTAACTTTTCCGATGATGAATTCGGACATTGAGCTGCATGAGCATCAGAAAAACGCCATCGCACACGCACTTTTCGGCGGTAATACGCTGTTTGCTCATAGCGTTGGTGCCGGAAAGACGTTTGAGATGATCGCAACGGCAATGGAATCCAAGCGGTTAGGGCTTTGCACAAAGTCGCTATTCGCTGTCCCCAACCATCTGACCGAGCAGATCGGACAGGACTTCCGCAGACTGTACCCGTCTGCCAATATCCTCGTTGCGACCAAAAATGACTTCAAGAAGGAAAACAGACAGCAGTTATTCGCAAAAATTGCAACCGGAAACTTCGATGCCATTATCATCGGTCACTCCCAGCTCGGCATGATCCCGATTTCTAAGGAGAGACAGATCATGCAGATTCAGGATCAGATCACCGATATTCTGTGGGGCATTGATGAGTTAAAAAGACAGGAAGGCAGTAAATTTCAAATCAAACAGATGGAGCGCACCCGTAAGACTTTGCAGAAACAGCTTGACAAGTTGGAAAAGAGCCATGACGATACGCTCACCTTTGAGCAATTGGGCGTGGACAAGCTGTTCGTGGACGAGGCACATGAATGTACGACACGTTTGTAACTGAAAAGGTTACACACAAAAATACAATTTTGGAGAACTGATATTCCGACAGGTGGAATGAGGGAGTAACGCCCCAAAACGCCTGACTTGATACTGCGGTATGCTGTGATGATTGCAATATCATCATGGTGTAAAGTCCGCTGAAGTCGGCAGAAGTCTGTCCAAACGGGTGAAGCCGTGGCAAGTGTCCCAGAGGTGGGATATGCAGATGATATGCCGGAGGTCTATAAAATATCTATGGTGAGAATGTTGCTCAAAAGCGACTGACGAAATGCCGAATGTACCGTTCTATACGCCGATCAGCAGAAATGCTGATCTCTCGATGTGGGAGCGTATGTGGGGTAGAGTAAGATGATTCGTTATGAAATACCCTGCGGCTTTACAGGAGCCGTCCAGCATACAGGACGAAAGGCAGAACCTACGGATATATGCAGAGATAGGAATATCGGAACGTGGAAAGGTCGGAACACGGAGTGATTGCACACGATGAAGTGTTGAAACGGAAATAAACAGCGTTTCTTTATCCGGCTGAGAGCGACGGCACAGTACCTATGAAGCGGTGATAATAAGCCGTGGAGGGATAGCCGTTAGTCATTTATATCATACATATAAATGATGGCACGCCGTATGAGGGGAAACTCTCATGTACGGTGTAGAGTGGGGGAAAATCCGGCGATTACATCAAAGGATTACCTATCACTATTCAAAAACTTATTCTGTCCGACAAAGTTGGCGAATCTTTCGGGCGTTTCCACATCTGCCTCGCAGAAAGCCTTTGACCTCTTTATGAAGTGCCGTTATCTCGATGAGAAAACAGGTGGAAAAGGGCTGTGTTTCGCCACAGGCACACCTTTGAGCAACTCCGTCACAGAGTTGCATACCATGATGAGGTATTTGGAGTATGACTTCCTTGCAAGCCGTAACCTCCAGAACTTCGACAACTGGATCACAGTTTTCGGTGAACAAAAAACGGATTGGGAACTTGCTCCTGCCGGCAATCGCTTTAAGGAGCGTACCCGTATCGCCCATTACACAGGCTTACCCGAACTCATGTCGATGTTCAAACAGATTGCGGACATTCGTACTGCCGACACCCTTGACCTCGATGTGCCGAATCATCAGGTGAAGATCGTCAATGTGGAGGCAACAGAACTGCAACAGCAGCTTGTGGATGAGCTTGCAGACAGAGCCGATATTGTCAACGGCGGCGGTGTAGACCCCTCGGTCGATAATATGCTCAAGATTACCTCGGATGGACGAAAGCTCGGTCTTGACCCTCGTCTGATTGACCCGTCCTTCGAGGACAACCCCGATACAAAGCTCAATAAGTGCGTGGCGAATGTACTTCGTATCCACAAGGAGACAGAGGCAGACAGGCTCACGCAGATCATCTTCTGTGACCTCGGTGTACCGCATAAGAGCAGTACAGCAGAAACGGAAGTCGCTGACGGTGACGATGAACGGTCGGCGGCAGAACGTGACTCCTTAGAGGAGGAATGCGACTTCTGCGTGTATGAGGACATCAAGAAAAAGCTGATTGCCGGAGGCATTCCCGAAAGCGAGATTGCTTTTATCCACGATGCCAAAACAGAAAAGCAGAAAAGTGAACTGTTTGAAAAGGTCAGATCGGGTGAGATTAGGGTGTTGCTCGGCAGTACCGCAAAGATGGGTACCGGCACGAACGTGCAGAAAAAGCTGATCGCCGTCCATGACCTCGATATTCCGTGGCGGCCTGCCGATCTGGAGCAGAGAGCCGGGCGTATTATCCGACAGGGCAATGAAAATCCCAATGTAGAGATCTATCGCTATGTCACAAAGGGTACGTTCGATGCATACTCCTACCAGACCCTTGAAAAGAAACAGCACTTTATCTCGCAGATCATGACCTCTAAAGACCCAAGTAAAATGATGCGTAAGTGCGAGGATGTAGACCAACAGGCATTTAGCTATGCCGAGGTCAAGGCTCTCTGCACCGGCGATGAGCGTGTCAAGGAAATGCTCATACTCGATAACGAGGTCAAGGAGCTTGCCGCACTTGTGACAGATCACACGAATACGGTCTACGAAATGCAGGATAAGGTTGCACGATTCCCACAGGCTGAACAGCGTTTGCTGACCGCCATCGACAATCTGAAAGCGGACAGACAGCACATTAGCAAGCTGCCGATTGACCCGGAAACGAAAATGCCCGTATTCAAGATCACCATTGACGGCAAGGAGTACACCGACCGAAAGGAGGCGGCGAAAGCCTTTGAAACGGCTGCACTCACGCTCTGCAAAAAGCCCGATACACCAGTCAAGATCGGTGAATTTCAGGGTTTCCCCCTCTCGGTCACGCTCATCAGCAACTGGAAGGGCGGTGGCATGATCGCAGAGCTGCGAGGGGCATATCCGCACACGGTCAAGCTCGGAGAGAGCTTTGCCAACAACCTCAAACGCATGGAAAAGGCTCTGTACTCCATTGATTACAAGATCAAGGATGTACAGTCCGAACTTGGCAGACTGAGAGCTGACATGACCGAGGCACAGCGTATCATCAATGAGTCTTTCCCTATGGAACAGGAGCTAAAGGAAAAGCAGGAGCGACTGAAAGTGCTGACCGAGGAACTCAACAAGGCGGCACTGGAGGCAAAACGGAACAATCCCCAAAGGCAGAAAACCTGTTACTTTGAGCTTGCCAAACTCAAAAAAGAGGCAATGAAACGCCGAAAGC
>CALEPT010000162.1 GCA_937910385.1 uncultured Ruminococcus sp.
AAGATATGGAAGAAATCCGTCAGGGAGTTGAAGAAATATCTAATATGCTTGCAGAGTATCGGGCGAAGCTGGAGAGCCTTGCTGTCACTCCGCAGACATTCAGGGCGATAGTCGATAAGGCTCACGAGGACGTGAAGAAATAAAAGAAAAATGCACCGAAGAAATTGCTTATATTGCTGCGCCCTGCACAAGAATTATTACAATAATTTCGATACGCTGGACTCCGAAATCATTGTAGGCTATAATATGGTTACTATGAAATTGGAGGTGCAGGATATGTTAGCAATACCCGAATTGGCAATGCCGAGAACACGCAAGGTCACTACTGTCTGCAATGGTAAGCGTGTGGTCTGGTCCGACTACGAACAGGCAAAGGCATATTTCCTTGAACTTATGATGTCCACGGACGGCGAAGAACATGAGCGTGCGGAGTGCGTTTATATTCAGCTTCTGAACGGGCTGGATGTGTTTTCCGATGAAGATGAATAATCAGCGTAAGCATGATATGTCCAATCTCGTGAAGGATCGTAAAACGTATACGCTCAGGCATCATAGTGTCGTTGTAAAAAATTGCCCAACTGACCGTTCCGTTTTCTTCATACTCTGCAAAAAATCCGTCGTGGCTTGCGGCATATGCTCTGATACGTTCTTTCAGTGGCAAAGAGGTATACGGAACAAGCATTATCCCCATTTTCTTACATAAGCTGAAAGCATCAATAGGGTATTGCTTGATATGATACTTCTTATACAGTGCTGCGATGACCTTTTTTTGAGCTTCTGCAAGAATATCTTTGAATTTATCGTGAGCAGTCAGCATAACAGAGTCAATTTCCTTATCGCCTGTACGCTCGCCGTAAGGCAGACGCAGACCTCTGCCGACCATTTGCTCACGCAGTATCTTTTAGTTCTTCAGTGATTTTGCGGAATATGCATAACGGCAGCGATAAAAAAGAGTATATCCCGTCTGAAAGATTTATGCAAAGTGACAAAACTGCTTATACCACCTTGACAAATGTAGGAGAACGGTGTATTCTTATATAAGAGAACAGCGTTCGCCGACTGGAGATGATAAAATGCCGAGGGATAAGAGCGAGAGCCATGAGAGAATAGTTGCAGCCGCTAAGGAGGAGTTTCTTACCTATGGCTTTGAGAATGCCTCAATGCGGCGGATAGCTGCCAATGCCGGGATAACTGTTTCAGGGCTTTACAAGCATTTCCCAAGCAAGGAGGATATGTTTGCACGCCTTGTACAGCCTGCCCTTGATGAGTTCGGTGAGCTTTATCACAGTAAGGAAAAAGAGGAGTATGAAGCGCTGAGAGAGATAGGCGCAGCGGCAGCCTTTTTGAATGAGGACGCTGTTTATGCTATGGAATTTATCTACGATCACTTTGATGAGTTCAAGCTGCTTGTCTGCTGCTCGCAGGGAACGAGGTATGAGGACTACGCCCACACCCTTGCCGAAATGGAGGAAAAAAGCTCGCTTGAATTTATAGAGCTGCTTCGCAGGCGCGGCTACTGTGTGCCGGAGTTTGACGGGCGCGAGTTTCATCTGCTCGTATCATCAAATGTCGAGGCGGTCTTGCAGCCTATAAGGCATGATTTTACAAGAGAAGCGGCTATGCACTATGCGCAGACGATAAACACATTTTTCTCAAAGGGTTGGAAGTGGCTGTGCGGAATGGAATAAGCGCATATATCGGCTGTAATGCCGATATATATTTTGCATAAAAGTTAGCATCAGATAACTAAAGGAGGGGCGCATATGGCATGGCTTGCAGATAACATTATGTCGATAGTGCTGCTGATATTGCTTGCAGCTATAGTTTTTCTTATAGTAAGGAGTAAGATAAAGGCAAAAAAGTCAGGCGGCTGTGGGTGCGGCTGTTCGGGGTGCTCGGGGTGCAGCTCCTGCGGCACTAAGAATAAAAGCAAATAACAGATCTGAGTCTGCAAAAAAAGAATTGGAGGAAAGATATGAAACTGACACAGTCAAAAGCGAACACGCAGGGAAAAATAATCTCTGTGAGCGGTGACGATCACTTTATGAACCGCATAACATCAATAGGCATCACCGAGGGAACGCCATTTCAGACGGTGAGAAATGACAGGAAAATGCCTGTACTGATCTATCTGAGGGAAA
Organism: uncultured Ruminococcus sp.; assembly: GCA_937910385.1. Lineage (GTDB taxonomy): Bacteria > Bacillota > Clostridia > Oscillospirales > Ruminococcaceae > Ruminococcus. The sequence continues at coordinate 2,142 of CALEPT010000162.1, forward strand.
CACTTATCTCACTTAACCGTGCAGATGCCGAGAGAATCGAGGTGGAGGCAGTATGAGCGCAAGCATAGCACTTTTGGGGCAGCCGAACTCGGGTAAATCGACTATCTACAATAACCTCACGGGGGCAAGGCAGCACGTCGGCAACTGGGCGGGGAAAACAGTTGAGAAAAACGAAGGCAGCTATACATACGGCGGCACTAAATACACCGTGACAGACCTGCCCGGAAGCTACGGGCTATCGGGCAACTCCGATGAGGAGATAATAACTACCGACTACATCAAATCAGGGCAGAGTGAGCTGACTGTTGTGCTTGTCGATGCATCGCAGCTTGAAAGAAGTATGTTCATGCTGGCAGAGTTTGCAAGGCTTGATAAGCCTGCTCTTCTTGTGCTCAATATGATAGATGTTGCAAAGGATATGGGCAAGGAGATAGATACTGCGGCTCTTGAGAAAAAGCTCGGTATCCCCGTGCTGCCGTTTAATGCAACGGATACAAAGGATTATGACCGACTCAAAAAGCTGATAGCTGAGGAGCTAAAAAGCCCTCACAGGCTGGCTGTCAAGGCTCCTGAGGCTCACACCGATGTGAAGTCTGACAGCAAGGCGAAATTCGACTGGGTGAGCAGTGTGATCGAGGGTGTCACAAAGACCAAAAGCTCGGTATACAAAATGTCCAAATTCGACCGTGTGCTGACAAGACCGATCCTCGGAAAGTTTATTTGTATCGGTATGGTACTGTTGGCATTCTTTGTTGCAGCGTTCATTATGGCACCATTTATGGGTATCGGAAAAATGATCCCGATAACGCTGCACGATCCGATTGACGATCTGTTGAACGGCTGGAATGTCCACCCGTGGATCGTTTCCATTTTCAGCACGATGCTCCCGAATGTATTGTTCTTTGTCATTTCGATGGCAAGCTTTGTGTTCGGCGTGCATATAGTGTTCGGTTTTCTTGAAGAAACAGGCTTTCTCGCCCGCGCTGCGTATCAGTTCGACGGACTGCTTTCTAAGCTCGGACTACAGGGCAAAGCTATCTGCCCGATGCTCATGGGCTGCGGCTGTACCATTGGCGGTGCGTGCGGTACCAGAGTTATGGACAACTGGGGACAGCGAATGCTTGCCATGTCCATTGTATGGGCTATCCCCTGTGGTTCCATCTGGTCGATCATACCTGTCATCTCGGGAATGTTCTTCACATGGCAGCAGACTCTGCTGGTTCTGGCAGGGATACTTGTCTATGTGGTCATTACCATGATTCTTGTTTCCAAACTGTTCAGCAAAAAGCTCGCACCTGTTGAGACACGCAGCGGCATGATCATGGAACTGCCGCCCTATCATAAGGCTCACTGGAAGCACATCATCAAAGAAGCTTTCTTCAAGGCTTGGGACATTTTCAAGCGCGCATTCGGCACGGTCACACTGGTTTCAATTATTTTCTATGTGCTCTCGTTCAGTAAGGACGGCAATGTCGAGCACAGTCTGCTGTACCGTGTGGGAACGTTCATTGAACCGGTGACACGATTCTTTGGAATGGGTTGGCAGACCTTCATGGCATTTGTCAGCGGTGCATTCGCTAAGGAAGCTGTCCTTGGCACGCTGAATGCGGTCTTTATGGAAAACAATTCACTGATTGATGCGGCATTCTTTGCAAAAACAGCCCAGGCGGATACCGAAATGCTCGGCACTGCTATGAAAGCGGCCGTCTCACCTGCAGAAGCTCTTGCTTTCATGTTTGCCACGACCTTCAATATCCCCTGTGTAATGGCGCTCTCTACGACCTATAAAGAATCTCACTCGCTGAAATGGACAGCAAAGGTCGCACTGTTATATATCTGCAATGCACTGCTGCTGTCCTGCATCGTATACCATATAGCAAGCTTATTTATGTAAGCTTATATATGTAAAAAACGCAAAAAAGCTGACCATGTATCCTCCGCAGGGAAGGATAAGGTCAGCTTTTTTGTTATGAAATAAATCTCAGCCTGCCGCAGGTCATATCCTGACCACAAACACCGACTGCTTGAAGCCGCAACACCGCTTTTTTAGCGGCTTCATTCCTGCCTTCGTTACGGTGTTGTTCTTTCCTGACGTTTTGAAACACATCACGGTAAACAGGAGCGAAAAAATCAGCATTCAATCAAAATCACAGCGATATTCATTGTCATCTTCCTTTCTTCGACGGCACTTTCAGAGAGACTTTATCAGCGAAATGGGTTCCCCAATATGCCGCTTGCGCTCCGGGAATACCGGCATACAGGAGTAGCTATGCATCATGTCGGGCTTGATATGAACATTTCCGGATATTCTCATACGATCACCCCACCGTATCTGCAATGATAGTTAGCAGCCGCAAACTGCATAATTATTATAGCACAAAAGGCATAATTCGTCAATCAGCAAATAGCCTTTTTTCTGTTTTCACCGAGGAAAAGCATAAGCGTTTCAAGCTATATACCGCTCCGACATTGTGATATACTGTTTCCATTACAAAAGCGACGGAGAATACCACACAATATAATATGCCGAGAAACAGGGCAAGAAGATAGTGAACCTTGCAGACGAAAACTGAATAAGCATCTGAAAAGAAAAAAAGGGCTATGCCTTCCGTACACGGTCACGGAGGACATAGCCCTTTTCCTTTATAATATACCGAAATATAGCTGTTTTGCTATCACTGAATTTCCGTTCTTCCATTTTGGGCGGCGGCAGTTTTGACCCAGTTGTCAAAACGATGCAGTCTGCGCTCTTTCAGGGCTTCATATTGCAGATACATCTGCATGGCATAGACATCCGAGATGGAATTGCAAAGCGGCGTGCCGTAGGCAACACCTTAGCAACGATTATTTGGGTTATGTTTGGACGGTTGGTTTTACAACAATAAAACCGAAAGGACGAATACAAATGATTGATGCGATGTACAATTACAGACAGGGCGAGATACACTACGCTGAGTTCTCGGACGAGTTCAACAAGCTCTGCATACCGTTTGAAGATTCGCTGAGTGAGGAGCAGATCGATGTATTCCACAAGATACTGGACTGCGTGAGCGATACTGCCGCCGCTGAGATGAGAGCTGCCTACAAAGTCGGCTTTAAGGACGGGGCTAATATGATGCAGGAGATTCAGGACTGATATAATTACAGCATAAGGAAAGGGCTATGTCCTCCGTGACCGTGTACGGAAGGCATAGCCCTTATTTCCTGTGCCTATTCAATTAACTATAGTCCTGCCTTAATCTTTTCAAAAACAATTCCGCAATCGGCGAAAACACCTGATACTTTTTCCAGATGATATACATATTCGTTTCAAGTGTCGGCTTGATTGGTCGGAAGCAAAGTCCGCTTTCTTCGCTTGTGTCTACAAGGTGCTCAAAGGTCAGCATATATCCAAGCCCTTCTTTCACAAATACCGAGCCGTTGTAGGCAAGGTTAACCGTTCCCACAAAGTTGAGCTTATCCATATTATCCCCGCATCAGCGAGGAAAATCCACACGGATAGACTGTTCCGAACAGAACAGCGGAAGCCCGTAGAGGTCATCAAATGTCACATACTCCTTTTTAGCAAGAGGAGTGTCACGCAGCATAACCAGCCCCCATTTGTCACTTTCGGGGATAGAGAGATAGTTGTACTTCGACAGGTTCGGCGGCTCAACGATCACGGCAAGGTCGAGGATTCCCCGGTCAAGCCGTTCCGCAACAGGCTCAGTATCTCCGCTGAAAATGTGGAAGATGAAATTCGGGTACTGCTCCTTGAATGCTTTGATGCTCCTTGCAAGGTATTTGATAAGATAGCTCTCGGCACAGCCTATGCGTATCTCTCCGCCGATGATGTTGTCAAGCTGGCTGAACTCCTCGGCGGTCTTGTCCACCATAGCGAGAATGTCCTCAGCACGCTTTC